>NZ_FQYM01000036.1 GCF_900141705.1 Fibrobacter sp. UWP2 | reverse complement strand
GAAAAGAGCATGAAACTACTTGACAATGAAGCGCTAATAGCCTAGATTTACACCAGTTGGAGACCTGGATTTTCAACTAAAAAAGGGACAAATTCTGCACGATGGGTCGATGGTCCGACTTGACGACACTTTCGAACTCAGCGACAAAACGGCATCCGTCGTTGAATTCGACGGATATCTTGTAATCGCCAATATATTTCGCGTCAGTCACATGAAGCATAGTCTAGACCAGTGGATCGATTTTCTTGTATTTCTTTTTGACATCGGAAAGGACCATCGCGGCAGGGCGGGTGCGGCCGTTTAGCATGTCATTGTAGCCTTTCTCAAGTTCTGCATCGAAGCGTTCTTTTGACCATTTGGCGGAGTTTTCGGGCTTGTTCATGTCATTCAACATACATATTTGCCCGCACAAATGCAAGATTTTTTATGATAAAATCAATCTCTTGACAATGGGATAATTTGAAAATAGATTTGAAGCATGATAAAACCAACATCGACATTTGATAGAATTATGGATGACCCGAAGCAGAAAGTGGCTTTCGAAAAGGAATATGCAAACTTTCTTCAATCAGAAATGAAACTCCAGAAGGCTCTTGCCGAGGGCGAACGATCCGCCGAGCAAGGCGGGTGGCTTTATGCTGCAGACGTAAGGAAGAAATTTTAGGCCCTTTTTGTGCAGACCTCCCCTACGGAGGATTTTTGCGTTTTTAGAGCCTTTTCGAAATTTCACTTGCTTTGTCAGAGAAATTTTTGTATATTAAGCACAGAACAGGGCGGTAGGTCGCCGCCTGAGAAAAAAAAGAAAGACCAATTTGATGAAACAGGGCGGTAGGTCGCTGCCTGAGATAAAAAAGAAAGACCAATTTGATGCCGTTTTTTATATGAAAGTATAAAAGACGGCGTTTTTTTTTTGAGGAAAATATGCTAGAAAATCATTCTCTTGTCAGGCTAAACGCCGAGTTTTTTGAACGTCATAAGGACCATGCTGAAATATTAAGCAAGCAGGAAAGGCCCCATCTCGTGCTGGTTATCCAGGTTGGGGCGCTCACCTTGCCGTTCCATTTCGCACCAGCGCACACCGTCCAAAACTTGGTAAAATATCGCACTGTTTCTTCTTTTCGACATCTGGCCGACGCAGTCTAAGCAAGGAAGGGAAAATTCCTGCTTTGGATTTTTCAAAAGCAGTCGTTGTGACTGAACGGGATATCGGCAAGGATGCGGTTATCGACCATGCGGAATTCATCGAAATGCACGACAATATGAAAACGATCGAAGCGCGGTTCCGGGCGTTCTTGAAGTATTATCTCGATTGTATAAAAACTGGGGAAAATCTCGATAAACCGGTAATTCGGTATTCCGCTTTGCAGTATTTCAAAGACGAAATAAAGTCCCTAAATTTTGAAAACGATACTTGATTTTTGAAAAAAGCAATTTTTGGGGCATTTTTTATGGAAAAAGGTAACACCCTGCGAATCAATTTTGGGAAGCCCCCCCATCCTCTCCTAATGTCATAAGAGGGTGAATGGAAAAGGATTTCATATGTGCAAATTTTGCACATATGGGTGCAGATAATCAGACTTATAACTCATCCCTATACAAGCGACAAGCCTTGCGGTATGGGGTGAAATCCGGTGTGTTGGGTCACGGGGTGGTTGATTTTGGGGTGGTTTTGGGTTATATTTAGGGGTGAGGTTTTTTATGCTGAAGAAGTTTGTTCTGGGGGGAATGGTTGTGGTGGCGGCGTTGCTTGGCAATGCTTGCGGGGACGATGGTTCGAGCGATTCCCCGGCGGGGCCTGCGGATAGCGAGGTTACCCTCTCCTCCTCCAGCGACGATGTTGCCCTTGGCAGCAGTTCATCATCGAGTGTCACCGAGAGCCCGTCGACTAGTTCAGGGCAGGCTCCGCAGTCGGCGGAGTCGGACGGGTCTTCGTCGAGCGAGAAGGCGGTTGGCGGCAGTTCTTCCAGCGACGGAAAAAATTCGTCGAGTTCCGGCAAGGTAGAGTCCAGCAGCAGCGGCAAGGGCGAAATGTCGTCATCGAGCGAGAGGGCGGCTGGCAGCAGTTCTTCGGATGTTGTCGCAGAGTCGTCTTCGTCGGAAAAGAGTTCTTCGAGCGTGGCGGAATCCTCTTCGTCGGTTGAAAGTTCGTCTAGCGAGGTGCCGTCTTCGTCATCTGCTGTGGAATCCTCTTCAAGCGTTGCGGAAAGCAGTTCATCCGAATCAATAGTTTCATCTAGTTCAGTTATGGAGTCTTCAAGTAGCCTTACAGTTGTGGGTAAATGTAAGACATCAACTGAGGATAAGTGCATTTATGGTGAATTATATGATGAGCGCGATGGAAAGACATATAAAACGGTCTTTATGGGGACGCAAGAATGGATGGCTGAAAATTTGAACTACTCGGATAGTGTTGCTTCTCCAAATTTGCAGGGGGGCTCTTGGTGCTATAATAATGATGACTCAAATTGTGATAAATACGGTCGTTTGTATCAATGGACTGCTGCTATAGATACACTAGAAAGCGATTGTGGATATATGGAAGAAGGGTGTGCTGATTTAGATATGGAAAATCGTCAAGGAATTTGCCCTAGTGGTTGGCATCTGCCGGATACATCGGAATTATCTGAGTTAGTTGCTTATGTGAAAAAATACAGTCCAAAGAATTATTGGAAGGATTTGCTTGCTACATCGGAGCCTAATGGCACGGATGCGTTTGGTTTTTCCCTTTTATATGCGGGAAGTTATAGTAATTGGAATGCTTCGTCACCAAAATATCTAACTTTAGGAAGTATGACCTATTTATGGTCTTCTATGCCAAAAAGTGAATATGAGTCTTATACGGCGGTTTTTAAGCAAAACGATGGATATGTTTATGTGGACGATACGTATAAAGCAACCGGACTTTCTGTTAGGTGTATTAAAAATAGCGTAGATACAAAATAAGACATCAATTATTAAGAGAAACTCTCATGGTTGGCCTGAAAACATCCTCTTTTGGCCTGATGTTTATAAGGAACAGAAATTTCAATAAGTAGCCGCATAAGCGCCACCTGATTTCACACGGAGCGAATCTTGACAAAGACTCGCTCTTTTTTATGCCAAGACAAGCCGGAGCGCTTTTGATAAACTCGCCTTTCTCGGATAGAAAAGGAGATGCCGGGGCGTTGCGGGGCGGCGAGCGCCCGCACGAGGGGGTGACGGAAGACTTGCCCTGGCCCCTATCGCTGCGCTCCAGGGTGACGTGAAAAGGAACGCTCTTGAACGACGCAAAGAGGGGCAAGGCTGAAGGCAGGGGGATGCCTCCCCCTCCCCTCCTACACAGAGTGTTTTAATATGAAACACGCCTTTTTTGCCCCGGTTTAGGGGTTTTTCTTGTTTCAGAACGAAACAAAATGGCCGTTTTTTGCCAGTTATTAGCATTTGGCACGGGTTTTGCTTATGTATGGGCGTAAAAAATCGCCCCGTTCAGATTGATTCGCGGGCGGCAAGAATTTAAAAATAGGAGACTCATTATGAGCAAGATTATCGGTATTGACCTTGGTACGACCAACAGCTGCGTGTCCGTGATGGAAGGCGGCAAGCCGGTCGTGATCGCTAACGCGGAAGGTTTCCGCACCACCCCGTCCATTGTCGCTTTCGGCAAGAACGGCGAACGTCTGGTGGGCCACGTGGCAAAGCGTCAGGCCATCACCAACCCCGAAAAGACTATCTACTCCATCAAGCGTTTCATGGGCCGTACGGCCGGCGAATGCTCCGCTGCCGAAAAGAACATGCCCTACAAGCTGGTGGGCACGGGTTCCGATCCGGTGCGCGTGCAGGTGGACGACAAGCAGTTTGCTCCTCCCGAGATTTCGGCCATGGTTCTCCAGACCATGAAGAAGATTGCCGAAGACTACCTGGGCCAGCCGGTGACGCAGGCCGTGATTACGGTCCCTGCCTACTTTAACGACTCCCAGCGTCAGGCTACGAAGGACGCGGGCAAGATTGCCGGCCTCGAAGTGCTGCGTATCGTGAACGAACCGACGGCTGCAGCCCTTGCCTACGGTCTTGACTCCAAGAAGAGCGAAAAGGTCGCCGTGTATGACCTCGGTGGCGGTACGTTCGATATTTCCATCCTCGAAATCGACGACGGCATGTTCAGCGTGAAGGCCACCAACGGCGATACGATGCTCGGCGGTGACAACTTCGACGAAGTGATTATCGACTGGATCAACGACGAATTCAAGAAGGACAATCCGGGCATCGACCTGAAGAAGGACAAGATGGCCCTGCAGCGTTTGAAGGACGCCGCCGAAAAGGCCAAGATCGACCTTTCTGCCACGACTTCCACGAACATCAACCTCCCCTTCATCACTGCCGACGCTTCGGGCCCGAAACATTTGGACCTCACGCTCAGCCGTGCAAAGTTTGACCAGCTGACCGCCCACCTGGTGGAACGCTCCATGGAACCCTGCCGCAAGGCTATCGCCGACTCCGGCCTCTCCCTGAGCGAAATCGACGAGGTGATCCTGGTCGGTGGTTCTACCCGTATCCCGGCCGTGCAGGAAGCTGTGAAGAAGTTCTTCGGCAAGGAACCGAACAAGACTGTGAACCCGGACGAAGTGGTGGCTATCGGTGCCGCCGTCCAGGGTGCCGTGCTTAGCGGCGACTCCTCCGTGAAGGATGTGTTGCTCCTCGACGTGACCCCGCTTTCCTTGGGTATCGAGACTCTCGGTGGCGTGATGACCAAGCTCATCGACCGTAACACCACGATTCCGACCAAGAAGAGCCAGGTGTTCTCTACCGCCGAAGACAACCAGCCTGCCGTGACGATTCACGTGTTGCAGGGCGAACGCGAATTTGCTCGCGACAACCGTACGCTCGGCAAGTTCGACTTGACCGACCTCCCGAAGAAGCCGCGTGGCGTGCCGCAGATCGAAGTGACCTTCGATATCGACGCGAACGGCATTGTGCACGTGTCTGCTAAGGACAAGGAAACCGGCAAGGAACAGTCCATCAAGATTACTTCTTCCAGCGGCTTGTCTGAAGACGAAATCAACAAGATGGTGAAGGATGCCGAAGCCAACGCTGCCAAGGACAAGGAACAGCGCGAACTCGTGGACATCAGGAACCAGGCCGAACAGATGGCTTACCAGGCCGAAGGTCAGCTGAAGGAATTTGGCGACAAGCTCCCGGCCGATACCAAGAGCCAGTTGCAGGCTGCTATCGACGACATCAAGGCCAAGAAGGACAACGGCACCAAGGAAGAGATCAAGGCCGCTATGGACAAGCTCCAGGGCATGATCAGCTCCATGGCCCAGGCCGCCGGTGCAAACCAGGCTCAGCCGGGTCCGCAGCCGGGTGCTTCTGAACAGCCGAAGAACGACAAGAAGGGCGATGGCCCGGAAGTCGTTGACGCGGAAGTAGTTGACTAATTGAATGCGCGGCGGATCCAGACCTGCCGCAAAATAAAAAGGATTGGCTCTCTTTTAGGGAGCAATCCTTTTTGCGTAAAATGAGCGAGCGCAAAATGGCTGAAAAAAGAGATTATTACGAAGTTCTAGGCGTCGGCAAGGACGCGAGTGCAGACGAGATCAAGCACGCCTATAAGAAACTTGCCATCAAGTACCACCCGGACAAGAACCCGGGCGACAAGGAAGCCGAAGAGAAGTTCAAGGAGGCTGCCGAGGCCTACGACGTGCTCAGCAACCCCGAGAAGCGTAAGCAGTATGACCAGTTCGGCTTCAACGCCCCCGGTGGCGGCTTTGGCGGCGGCGGATTCAGTGGCGCTGGTTTCGACCTCAACGACATTTTCTCACAGTTCGGCGACATTTTCGGTGGCGGATTCGGTGGTTTTGGCGGTAGCCGTCGTGGCGGTCGCAAGGCCGGGCCTCCGCGTGGTAACGACTTGCAGATCAAGGTGGCGCTCAGTTACAAGGAAATCTTCGAGGGCTGCACCAAGAAGGTTCGCCTGAAACGCTACACGCCGTGCACGGAATGTAACGGCAAGGGCGGCCAGGACATCAAGACTTGCGATACCTGTAAGGGTACGGGGCGCGTGCGCCGCGTGTCTGGCGGTTTCTTCCAGATGGTCTCGGAGAGCGCCTGCCCCACCTGTAACGGCATGGGCGAAGTCATCGCGAAACCGTGCCCGCATTGCCGCGGCGAGGGCCGTGTGCAGGAAACCGAAGAGATTTCCATCAAGATTCCGGCGGGCGTTGCCGAGGGCCAGTACCTGAACCTGCGTGGCGAAGGCAACTGCGGGCCTCGCGGCGGTGCCTGCGGCGACTTGCTGGCGGTCATTGCCGAAAAGCCCGACGACTTCTACAGCCGCGAAGGCGACGATTTGCACTGCGAAATCAAGGTGCCGGTCCACAAGCTGGTGCTTGGCGGAACGCAACGAATCCCGACGCTGGACGGTGGCGAAGTGCAGATCAAGATTGCGGCCGGCACTCAGGCCGGAAGCATCTTGCGCCTGCGCGAACAGGGCCTGTACCCGCTGAACAAGCGCGGCGACCGTGGAAGCCTCTACGTGAACATCGGCGTGGATATCCCGAAGGACCTTAGCCGCGAAGAGAAGGAACTTTACCAGAAACTCGCGGAACTCAGGCACGACAAGGAAACCGCGCAGGAAGAATCCTTCCTTGAGAAGATGAAGAATCTGTTTAAGTAAGACGAGAGAAGCCTTCAGCGTTTATCCAAACCTCCCCCGACATTGATATGTTGGGGGTATTTTTTTGCATAAATAAATGGGAAACCCCGGGAGTGCCCGGGGCCAATCTTGCAATAATCATGCGTCCGTTTTCTTCTTGAGACCCACTTTTTTGGGGGCTCGGTGGACTCTAGGGCGCTTGTTGCCCGGATGTAACGGCATAATTTTGTCCGTTGCCGAAAGAGAGTGATCGATGAGAGATTCGCCGACCGGAGAGAACTGCCCAGAGAGAAGGTTGTCGTGTATTGCCATAAATCGTACCTGCGAATGCGAAAATGGAAAAAACTGTATTTATTTAAAATAATTTAATTTTTTTGAATGTCAACTAGGGTTCCGACAATTTATGTAAAAAGCCCGACAAAGCCCCGTTTTTCGCAAAGCAGGTTGCCATTATGCGCATATATAGGTATATTGCAATCGCTCAAACAAAGGATAAAATTATGAGAAACTCGCTCAAGCTTGATGGTCCGGTCAAGACCTACCTCGACGAAAACGAACTCCCGAAGGCATGGTACAACGTGCGTGCCGACATGAAGAAGAAGCCCGCACCGCTCCTGAACCCGGGTACCGGCAAGCCGGTGACCTTCGAAGACCTGCAGCCCGTGTTCTGCGACGAACTCATCAAGCAGGAACTCGACAACGACACCCGCTTCTTCGAAATTCCCGAAGACATTCTCACGTTCTACAAGATGTACCGTCCGTCGCCGCTGGTCCGCGCCTACTTCCTGGAACAGGCCCTCGGCACTCCGGCGCACATTTACTACAAGTTCGAAGGCAACAACACCTCGGGCTCCCACAAGCTGAACTCCGCCATCGCTCAGGCCTACTACGCCAAGAAGCAGGGCCTCAAGGGCGTGACCACTGAAACGGGTGCTGGCCAGTGGGGCACGGCACTTTCGATGTCCACCGCCTTCTTCGGACTGGACTGCCAGGTCTACATGGTGAAGGTCTCCTACGAACAGAAGCCGTTCCGTCGCGAAGTGATGCGCACTTACGGTGCAAGCGTCACCCCGTCGCCTTCCATGACGACCGACATCGGCAAGAAGATCAACGCCGAATTCCCGGGCACCACGGGTAGCCTCGGCTGCGCCATTTCCGAAGCCGTGGAAGCCGCCGTGAAGCAGCCGGGTTACCGCTACGTTCTCGGTTCCGTGCTGAACCAGGTGCTCCTCCACCAGTCCGTGATCGGTCTCGAAACGAAGGCCGCCCTCGACAAGCTCGGCGTGAAGGCCGACCTCATCATCGGTTGCGCCGGCGGTGGTTCCAACCTCGGTGGCCTCGTGAGCCCGTTCGTCGGCGAAAAGCTCCGTGGAGAAGCCGACTACGATATTCTCGCTGTGGAACCGGCAAGCTGCCCGAGCTTCACTCGCGGTAAGTACGCCTACGACTTCTGCGATACCGGCAAGGTCTGCCCGCTCGCCAAGATGTACACGCTCGGTTCCAGCTTCATCCCGTCTGCCAACCACGCCGGCGGCCTGCGCTACCACGGCATGAGCACCATCCTTTCTGAACTCTACGACCAGAAGGTGATTCGTGCAACGTCCGTCGAGCAGACGAAGGTGTTCGAAGCCGCCAAGCTCTTCGCCCAGACCGAAGGCATCCTCCCGGCTCCGGAATCCAGCCACGCCATCCGCGCGACGATCGACGAAGCCCTCAAGTGCAAGGAATCCGGCCAGGCCAAGAACATCGTGTTCGGCCTTACCGGTACGGGTTACTTCGACATGGTCGCCTACCAGAAGTTCAACGACGGCGAAATGAGCGACTACATCCCGACGGATGAAGACATCGCCAAGAGCCTCGCCCAGCTCCCGAAGGTGTAACGAAACTAGGCAACTCTGTTGCCGTAGTTGAGTCATCCTGAGCGGAGCCCTGTCATTCTGGAGCGCGGAGCGCGATAGAATCAGGCGAAGTCGAAGGATCTCACAGAACAGAAAAGGCCCCGGATGCAATCCGGGGCCTTTTCGTATACAAGGAATTCCTTATTTCTTGCGGCCTGTCGCGCGGTAGAGATACTCGCGTCCGTTTTTCTTGTAGCGGATAAACACCGCCTGCTCCTTCTTGTCGAAGTAGAGCCTGGGTTCGCTTGTACCAAGAGAATGCTTGTATGGCAATGCCCCGATAGACGTTGTACCCGAGCCGGTCGAATCGTCGGCTACGGCATACCATACGGCCTTGTCGATGCTCGCGGTCGCGTCGGTCGGGGGCGTCGTGAGGTTTGCGCCGTAATTCGCATTGTTGAGCATGCCGTCGTCGACCATGCCGTAGAACACGCCCTTCGTAAGTTCCTTCGTGAAGTTGTTCTCGAGGTCGCCGCGAAGCTGGGCCGTGCCGGAAAGTTTCTTGCCGTTTACCGCCCACATCACGCCATAAACCTGCGCGTAGTCCGTCACGGTGGTGTTCACGATAATCGAAATCGCACCCACCTTCGCGTGCCCGCTGATCGTGCCGCTCACGAGCCAGGCGTCTTCTTCGAGCACGGCATCGTCGGAGATTGTTCCCGCAGTTACGAGCGCACGCCCGCGGACAGTCGCGTTCCCGCTAATCGTCCCGCCGTTAATGACCGCGAAATCCTCGATTCGCGCGTTTCCGGAAATCGTTCCGCCGTTCACGACCGCGTCGGGGCCCACGTACACGCTCGCATCGACTTTCGCCTTGCTGCTCACGAGGCCACCGCCGTTGCTATGCTGCTTGTAGCCGCTTGCATTCGCGGGCTTCCAGAAATCCTTGTTGTAGCCCTCGGGAGCGCCGTTTTCGACCTCAATCATGTACGGGTAGCGGTAGATGCTGTAGTAGAACTGGTCCCAGAGAATCGTCTGCATCTCGGTCGGGGTCGCCGTGACAGCCAGCCACAATGCCTTGTCGCTATCCTTCGTCTCGATTTCCAGGTTGAATCCCGTGCCATGCTTCATCTCGCTGTAGCGGGGCGTCCCGTCCGCGCCCTCCGCGACTAGCCCGACCGTCCAACCCGAGGCGGGGTCCGGCAGTTTATCCGGCGCGTAATTGCACCAGTTGTACGTTTTTCCCTTGTAGTAATCCGTATTGTCGCCAAAGCATTTATAGCCGATCACTGTCGGCTTGTCTTGCACGATGCCGCGGAATTTGACCATCACCTTCCCCGCCTTTTCCGGATAGATGCGGACGAGGTTGTAGCCCCAACGCTGCGGTGCCCAGTAGCTCGGGGAGATGTACTGGTCCGGGCATTCCTCTTCTACGCCTTCCCTCGGAGCCTGGTCCGGACACGGAATCTTGTTCAGCATGGTCACGCGCGGGTGCCTGCGGTAGTTGTCGCCCCAGCTTGCGTCACGACGAGTCTTGAATTCGTAATCGCCCCAGGACTTCTTGTACAAGGCCTTTTTCGCGGGTGCGTACTCGAGCGTCGCATTCTTCATCGCGAACTTGCCGAACTGCTGGTTCAGGCTGTCGAGCGTCCAGCCGTAAACCATCATCATCGCGCTAAACGGCGTCTGTTCCATGCGGCCGTCTTCCCCGTCGCGGATAGATTCCATCCAAATACGGTTGACCTCGTGAGCCCCCTTGTAGCCGCCACCGAATTCCTCTTTCAAGTGTTCCAGGAATTGCCAGTTGCAATAGCGATCGCGCGTGGAACCGTAATACAGGTACGGAAAATTGATGAGGTATTCGGCGCAGTGGGCGTCGTTCGGATTGTACTGGTGGGCCATCCAGTTCGCATGGCTTTCGGCGAACCAGCCCGAATGGCTGTTGTTGCCCATCCAGCCCGCAACCCCTTGCAGGCCATGTGCGAACTCATGCGACGTACCCCAGTAATCCTTGAGGGAACCCACGCCTATCCACATTCCGGGGCCGAATTCATTGTTCAGGCCCTTCACGTAGTCCTGCCCGCCGTAGAGCGCCGCCATCACGGAATTGTCGAACACGTAGATGTTGCTCTTGAGTTTCTTATCCGGGCTTTTCGGGAAGGGCAACATCCAGCCGAGCGAATCGATATAGAACGAGAAAACCTTCTCAAGCGACGAGAGCACGCCCTGCGCATCCGCATTCGGAATCGAAACGTTATTCGCCTGCCCGTCGTCGGTCGTGGGCTTCTTGCAGACCTCGAAGTGCTCCGATTCAGCGATCAGCGTAAAGCCGTTACTGGCGCATTGCGGCACCCATGTGATATCGGCGGCGAAACTTGCGCCGACAAAAGCGGCGATTGCGAGTGGAACCATTTTTTTCATTATGATACTCCCTATTAAACCAACGTATATTAATTTATAATCGTTTTTTGAGGAAATAAAAAAATTTACACGAAAGTTATGTAAATGTGTAAAAATATAACTTTCTATCGGTATTTTTGTAATTTATATTACACAATAGTGTCCAATACAGAGATTTCCCCCAAAATGGGCTACCAGTAATTTAAGACCTGCTTTTGGGCATATTGCGCCCGAGGTTTTTGAAGCCGGGCAGAATCTTGACACAGTTCGTGTCCTTGGGGGCTGCCCTGTAAAGGGTCAACTCCTGCGTAAAGAACCCCTTAGTACCCGAGGACACTGTCCACTTGGAGCCCGCGGGACAATCGCCGATGGCGTCTTTGGCGACGGCGAAAAAACGGCTTGCCGTTACCTTGTATTCAAAGTGGTCGCTCGAAGAGGAGTCGGGCAGTTGCAGCGCCTTGGGACCGCCCACTGCTTTTTTTTTGGCGAAGTACGCCTTTTGGGCGTTGATGTAGACCAGGGCGTTCTCTGCAAGTTCCTGGGACGCGGAATCAATCTTAGCGACCGCCAACGACTCGGAACAGCTCTTTGTCACAAAGCCTACGACCAGGGCAGCCCCAATCACGGCCATGACGACGATACCGACCTTGTTCATGTATTGAGGCAGGTTGGCCCCACCCGAGGGAACCTCCTCGCCCGTCTCCCATTTTAAAAGCTTCAATGAAACCAGCACATGCGCAAACTGGTTCGGCAATGCAAGCGCAAGCGCCGCCACCACAATCAGGGCAATCGCCACGACTAGGATCACCACCAGCGCGGCCTCCG
Source organism: Fibrobacter sp. UWP2 (assembly GCF_900141705.1). Lineage (NCBI taxonomy): Bacteria > Pseudomonadati > Fibrobacterota > Fibrobacteria > Fibrobacterales > Fibrobacteraceae > Fibrobacter > Fibrobacter sp. UWP2. Next base: position 11,049 of record NZ_FQYM01000036.1, on the reverse strand, counting down.
CCGAGGGGAGCATCTTTTGCGCCTCCTGCACCATAGCGTAAAGGGTGCGGTCTTCGCTAAAGTTCTCGAGCGCCATGCGCCCCGTGAAGTTGCTGTAGCGTTCCACCGCCATTTGCACGGCGACCTGGGCAGTCTTCAAGAGGTACGAGAGCACCCGTTCCATGAACAACAGGATCATGCCCAACAAGGCGATGAGGCTTGCCAAAAGGCGCACAGTGCGTATGGGAGTCAGTCCGTTCATCGTTTGTTCGCCAACATTTCAATGACCATCTTCTTTGCGGTAGTAAAGTCCGCCTTGCCCGTGCCGAGTTTGGGAACCGCTTCTACGTTCATGGCGAGCGAGGGAATCATGAGGGGCGGCATACCGCTGGAGCGCAGTTCCGAAACCACAGTGGATTCATCCTTTTCGCCTTGGTACACGAGCACGATCTTTTCGCCCTTCGCCGCGTCGGGGATGGAAGTGACCACGTAGTCGCACCCCTCCAGGACCTGCGTGTCCTGAATCTTCTTTTCGACAGCGCCCAGGCTGACCATTTCGCCGCCGAGCTTGGCAAAGCGGCTGTAGCGGTCTACGATGGTGAGGAAGCCGTCCTCGTCGAGGTAGCCCTTGTCGCCGGTACGGTAGTAGCGTTTGCCGTCGATTTCGACCATCACGGAGTGAGTGCGTTCGGGGTCCTTGAGGTAGCCAACCATCACCTGGCAGCCTCCAATGAGGATCATGCCCGCCTCGCCCGTGGGGAGCTTCTCGTTGGTCTCGGGGTCCACAATCAGGAACTGCGATCCCGGGAGTGCCATGCCCACGGTGCCCGGCTTGTTGTTGACCTGCATGGTCATGTAGTCGCCGCGCAGGTTGTTCTCGGTGTTTACGCTCGCCACGGGAGCGGTCTCGGTACAGCCGTAGCCCTCGAAAATCTCCTTGCCGAACTTGAGGCGGAAGGCAGTGGCGAGTTCGGTGCGGAGAGCCTCGGCACCGGCAATAATGAGACGCACATACTTGAGCGACATGGGGTGAACGTAGCGGCTGATGGTAAAGGCGCGCAAGAACGTGGGGGTCGCCACAAAGGCGGAAACGCGGAACTCGGCGCACACGCGCGCCATAGTCTTCACGTCGGTGGGATCCGCGACCGCCACGATGGGGCAACCCTCGGTGAGGTTCAAGAGGGTCGTCACGGTGAGGCCAAAGCTGTGGAACAGAGGGAGCTCCGAGAGCATCACGTCGTTCTTGGTCACGTTGAAAATGCACGCCAGCTGCTGGATGTTGCCCATGAGGTTCTTGTGGCTGAGCATCACGCCCTTGGGGGTGCCCTCGGAACCGGAACTGAACACGATGGCGGCGATGTCGTTAATGCTCACGCGCTTGCGGAACAGGAACTTGATGAGCCAAATGGGCGACACGATGCAGAACATCATGAGGAAGGCGATTTTTGCCTTGGGTATTTCCTTCATGAGGTCTTCGGCATACAAAATGTGCAGTTTGTCGCTTGCGATTTTGGAGTAGTCGTTGCCGCGGCCCTTGAGCTTTTCGATAAAGAGGCGGCTGGTGATGACCGTGACAACGTCTGCGCGGTCGCAGCAATGCTTTACGTTGTCTACAGAGGAGGTGTAATTGAGGTTGACGTTGGTCTTGCCCAAAAGCCAAAGCGCCAGGTTCACGATGACGCCCGCGGGGCTCGGCGGCAAAATGATGCCTACCGCCTGTTCCCTGTTGCCCAGTTTCTTTTTGAGGAGGCGGCTGAAGGCGAGCACGGCGCCCATGAGCTTGAATCCCGAGAAATGCTTGCCGTCGGGACTGTAAATGGCAGGACCATTCTTGACGTGTTTTTTGTAAGTGCGGATCCAGCTGTCGCCAACGGGCTTCACGAACGAGACCGCGTAGTTCCAGGCGTCAATGGAGATTTCGCGGATAATGGAACGGACTTCGTTGGGAGGCGTGTTTGCCGGGATGGGCTCGCCAAAGGCGACCGTCACGGCACGTTCGGCCGAAGCACCATACATGTTGGAGCCGCTGTAGCTGTAGTTGCTGCCCCACAAGCCCTGGATATAGAACGGTAAGACATGGGCTTCGGTGCCCTCCACCGCCTTGGTGTAGTCGATAATGAAGGGTTCCACGTGGGGGGACTTGGAAACCTCGCCCGTCGGGAAAATCACCACCGCCTTGCCGGCGAGGAGCGCATCGTGGATTTTGCCCATGGCGTCCTCGGGATGCTGGCGGTCGATGCGGATCATGCCCAGGCGTTTGAGGATGGAGCGGAGGTACCACTTGTCGAAATGATCCTTGTTGCTCGCGATGCACAGCGGGCGCGGGCTCGCCATTTGCACCATCGCCCAGTCCACAAAGCTGTGGTGGTTGCCCACCAGGAGCACCGGACCGTCGTTGGGAATGTTGCCTACGTTGAGCACACGGATCTTGTAGAGGCTGAACACCAGGCGCAAAACGGTGCGGATGAGCGCCTGCGGGAGATTCAAAATGGCCCAGTAGAACACGGCAATGGAGACAATACCGAGGATGATGAAGTAGACTTCCCTAGGCAGGCTGGTGTAATGTACCATCGCCGAGTAAATAAAGAGGAACAACACCAGCACCAACGCCTGGATCATGTTAGCGAAGGCGAGCACCCACCCGGAGTTGTTGGGACGCGTGTTGTACTGCAAAAGGGCGTTCACTGGCACAAGCACCAGGCCGCCAAACAAACCAATCGCGGAGTAGAAGATAATGAGCGTTACCGGATGAACCGTGAAGGGGATGAGAAAAAGACAGATGGACATGCCGATCATGCCCAGCGGGATGAAACCGGTCTCGATAAAGTCCTTGGAGTTGTGGGCGGCGATTATGGAGCCAACCATGAGGCCCACGATGGCAAACGCTATGTAGTTCTGCATCATGTCTACAGATGACGAACCGGAGACGTCCTGATACATGAGGAGGAACACCTGGGCGATGGCCCAGAACATGGAAAGCGCGATAATGGAGGCACGCAGCGTTGGACGACGCCAGCCAAGGCTCAGGCGGCGGCGGGCCGTATTGAAGTTGATGTTCTTGTCGGCGTATTTGACCTGGGGCACCAGGAAGCTTGCCACGGTGCCCAGGATGCTCACGCCTGTCAGAATCCAGGGAATGACCACGGAACGGTCCAAAATGTGGTGGACCGCCTCGTAGCTCACCAGGGTTTCCATGTCGATGAGGTTCACGCCCACGACCACGAGCCAACTGGCCGCGATGATGCCGCTCAGCGAGAAAATCTGCAAAAAGGCGTTGGCGTAGCTCATGTTGCGGACGCCGAACATCTCCTTGATGATGGCGTACTTGGCAGCGCTATTGATGGCGAAGCCGCAAGAAAGCCCAATGGAAAGCCAGAAGGCGACCCTCGGGACGCCCACCGTCACAAGGACTGCCATGGCAACGACAAAGAGGCTCATCATGAGGGACGACCACGCCAGAATCTTGTTCTTGGAAAAACGGTTGGTGAAGAATCCTGCGAACCAGACCATCAAGATGTAAGGGGCCACAAAGAAAATCTGGAGCATGAAAGTCTGCCAGGTCTGTCCGCTGTTCACGTCGGCGAAGGCCCCTGCCAAAATCTTTTGGGCATAGAGAAAGACGCCCATCTGTACAAAAGTCGTTGCTAGAATCGAAAGAAAGTACCTAATGGCACCTTTGGTTTTCCACATGATTTAAACTTTCCTTTTTAGATTTTTAAAGGAATTTAGAAAAATTACCGTTCACCCACCCGATTAGCCAACCCGATCAGTCTCTCGATTTCGGCGATAGTCCGCGGAATGTGTTTCGATATGTTTTCAAAACCGTCCCGAGTGATGAGCAAGTCATCCTCGATGCGGATACCGATCTTTTGGCGGTAGCGCTTGCCGCCTATGACCGCGGTGAATTCGCCGTAGAGCCCGGGCTCGCAAGAAATGAGCATCCCCGGCTTGAGGACTACGTCGAGCGAGCGGGAACCCGGGTCGCCCTCGTGGATTTGCTCGCCAATAAAGTGGCTTACCCCGTGGGGACGCTTGTCGTACATTAGTTTGTATGCACCCCTCGCCTTTTGCACCAGGCGCGTTTCGAGTTCGCGCATAATGAACTCCCACGGCACTTGCCCTATCTGTTTAAGCGAGACGCCGGGTTTCACATACTTTTGGTACTCCAACGCCGAGTCCAGCACAATCTGGTAGAGCAGTTTTTGCAGCGGGTCGAACTTGCCGCTCACCGGGATGGTACGCGAGATGTCGCTGTGGAGCGTGCCGAACCGCACACCGAAGTCGAGCAGCAAAAGGTCGCCCCGGCGGAGCGGCTCGTCGTTCTTGACGTAGTGCAGGCAGCAAGCGTTTGCCCCGCCCGCAGCGATGGTCGGGAACGCGAGGTCGCCGTCGCTACGGCGCTGCATCTCGTAATTGAGGCAAAGCGAGAGACTGCGCTCGTTCTTGAAGGACTTGAACTGCGAGAGGATGGCACGGAACGCCTTGTTGGTGGCGTCTTGGGCGACCCTCGCCTCCTTGACGCGCTCGGGGCCCAGCACCAGGCGCTCTTCAAAGTGCTGCGGCGCGCAGCTCTTGACCGCCATGTGGAAGCGGCGGAGCTTGCCGGCGAGCGTGGAGGCGAACTTTTTGTTGTGGTCGCCCTCGAACTTCTCGAAGTAATAGGCGTAGGCGTGGGGCTTTTTTTGCGCTGCGTACTTGGCGGCAAGTTCCGCGACGAACTTCCAGAGGTCACTGGCCGGGCGCACGTCCATGATGCCGGTAGTTTGGGACACAGTGCGGTCCCCTTCCAGGAACCCCAGTCGCTTGCCCACCCAGAACTCCTTGAACGGGTCCTTTTTGGGCACAAAGAGAGTCGCTTTTTTAGACTTGGGGTCGAGCACCAGGTAACAGCCCGCCTGGTTCACCCCGGTAAGATACACAAAGGCGGGTTCCTGTACAAATTTGGTCCAGGTCTGCGCAAAGGCCTCCTCGCACCCGGGTTCCACGGGCATGCCCGCAAAAACAGCGAAGGAGTCCAGTTTTTTCATCATGGCAAGGCGTCTTTTCGCATAAATTGCTTTGGAATCGTACTTTTTGGACGAAATAAAGACCTGAGAATAGGCCTGAACCAATTTTTTTTGCGTTTGCATCGGGAATTTTTACCTTTTTTAACATTTTTTTGGGAATAACTATATATATTTTAGCCATCAAAGACTACAATGGAGTTCAAAATAATGTCTCTTTTAAAGAACTGGAAGCTTATCCTCGCTGCTCTCACCGTTGCCCTATTCTCCGCTTGCGCCGGCTCCTCCGGTGGTGGCGATTCCTCCTATGGCGACGATTCCGAATATTCTGAAGGCGGTGCCAAGGCGGCTCCCAAGGAACACATTGACGAAGACAAGCTGAAAAAGACCGAAAAGGAAGCTATGGACATCACCGAAGAGAACCACAAGCTCCGCAAGGAAATCTTTGAAGCCAAGAACAAGCTCGGCATCCCGGTTGATCGTCCGACTGACGACGAACCGGCCGCTGCAGAATAATTAATGGATGAGTGAATTAACTCGTTATTCCATATCCGATAACCTGAAGCGCATCGTTTCGGGAGAAAATGAAACGGTTTTCCGATTGCTGGAGAGCCGTTTTTGTGTTGAAATACAGACTCGCCTGCCCGGTCTGCACATAAGGCCGCTCAAGAACGCCGACATGACGGGAGTGCTCTCGGTGCTGGATCAACTCAAGATGGGGGCCCGCAACGGAGAGGTGCTTACGGCAAACGACGTGGAGCGTCTGCTTGGGCCGAATGCCCAGGAATATGGCGAGGCCATCCCCGACACGCCCATTTTTAGGAACCGCTTTGGAATCGCCGTCGCTGCCAAGACCCCCGCCCAGGCCGAACTGGTGAAGGCGGTCGAAAAGAACGACATCATCTTTGCGAAGGGCCCTGCCGGCACCGGCAAGACCTTCCTCGCGGTGACGCTCGCGGTAGCAAGCCTCGAACGCCACGAGGCCGAACGCATTTGCCTGGTCCGCCCGGCAGTCGAGGCCGGCGAGTCACTCGGCTTTTTGCCCGGCGACCTCAAAGAGAAGATCGCCCCGTACCTGCGCCCCATCCACGACAGCCTCTCTGAACTGCTCCCGGCAGAAAAACTCCGCCGCTACGAGGAGGCGGGCGCCATAGAGGTCGCCCCCCTCGCCTACATGCGCGGCCGCACCCTCAAGAGGGCGTTCATCATTTTGGACGAGGCGCAAAACACGACCATGGCGCAAATGAAGATGTTCCTCACGCGCCTCGGACCCTACAGTAAAGCTATTATTACGGGCGACACCAGCCAGGTCGACCTCGCCAAGGGGGAGACTTCGGGCCTTATGCACGCCATGAAGATATTGAAGGGCATCAAGGGGATTGCGCAGGTGGAGTTCACCGCCACCGACGTGCTGCGCCACCACCTGGTCAAAGACATTTTGCTTGCCTATGAGCAAAAGGACAAGAAGAAATGAAAAAGAAGCAGAAGAAAATCCACCTTATCATTGGCTGGATTATCATTACGGCGATGGCTATCGCACTGTTCCCCGACAAGAACATCGCCCTGCAGGCCGAGCACCCGCACTTGGGCCAGCTCAGTACGCGCACCATCATCTCGCCCATCAACTTCGACATCCCCAAGACTCAGCAAGAGATTGAGGCGGAACGCGTTCGCGCCGCCGAAAAGGTGAGCGCTATTTTTGAGTTCAACGCCGACGAGACCAACCGCATTAGCGACGACCTCAAGCAGTATTTGCACAAGCTGGGGCAGTACGGAGCCCTGCAGGGGCAGATCAGCTACGCCAACAGCGACGAGTACGACACCACCGTCTCGCGCAAGGTGAACCAGGCGTCCAAGCTGTACGAAGTCCTAAAACAGCGCCTCTCCATTACCGCCATCAAGCCCTTGAGCCAGAACTCCAAGGCGCGCGACTCCGTTTTGGCAGTGTTTAACCGCATGCTCGAAAGGGGCGTCTCGAACACACTCCTCGCCAAGACCGAGACCGAAGTCCAGCTGTTCAGCAACAACTACAACATCCAGAACGTGAAGTCGCTCATTTACAACAAGCCGACGGTCTCGCTCATCAAGGACAACGAAGAGAACACGCTGGAAGCAAGCGCAATCCAGCCGCTGCAGCGTCGCATCGAAGAAGCCTTTAGCCAGCTGCAGAGCGCCTTCCCCACCGAACAGGGCTTGCAGAGCGCCTTTTACGAAGTGCTTTATGTGTTTACGCTCCCCAACGTGTTCTACCTCGAGAAAGAGACCGAAGCGCGCAAGCAGGACGCCCGCAACAAGGTCACGCGAATCAAGGGCATGGTGCCACGCGGCATGGAAATCGTGACGCAGGGCGCCCCGGTGACCAAGGAGATTCTCGAAAAGATCGAGGCTCTGCAGCAGGCTCAGCAAAAAGAGGAGAACTCCCGCCTGCTCACGGCCCCCTACGGCCAGGCGCTCATCTTTTTCATTGTCATCTCGATCCTGTTCTACTTCTTCTTTATGTCGCCATCCTCCAAGATGCTGCGTTCGCCGCGGCAACTGTGGAGCCTGATCGTGCTCGTGGCACTCCAGCTGGGGGCGTTCTGGGGCGTGCACTACCTCACGGGCTACCTCGGCCGCATTGAGGGAACCATTATTCCCGACAGCGTCGACATGATGTGGCTCTACCCGTTCGCCTTCGCCCCGGTGATAGCGACGGTGCTTTACGACAACCGCATTGGGCTCGCCTTCTCTGCGTTCTCTGCGGCGATCTTTGGCATTTTGAACGGCTACGACCTGGCGGCGACGGTCGCCGTGTTTGGCGTGACCGCCCTCCTCATTGCCCCGCTCTCCCGCATGCGTTACCGCGTGCAGTTCGTGTGGAGCATCATCGTGGGCATTTTCGCCTTGGCGGGTGCCATCAGCGTGATGTTCCTGCTGCGTAACCGCATGGGCCTTGAGCCCTTCTACCAGACCATGATCGTAGGTACCATCAACATCACGACGTGCACGGCGATTGCCTCCGTGCTCATCATCCACTTGATCGAGCGCATTTTCGCCATCACCACCGTGCTCACCCTCATGGAGATGTCCGACTTCAACCGTCCGGCGCTCAAGCGTATCTCTGAACTTGCCCCGGGCACCTTCCACCACAGTATCCAGGTCTCGAACCTTGCCGAGAAAGTCGCCGACAGCATTGGCGCGAATTCGCTGCTTGTGCGCGTGATGGGGCTCTACCACGACATTGGCAAAACGATGCGCCCCGAGTACTTTACCGAGAACCAGAAGCAAGGCGTGAACCCGCACAACAGCCTGGAACCCGAGCAGTCGGCAAAGATCATTGTGGGCCATGTGGAACAGGGTGCCGTACTCGCCAAGGACTACAAGATTCCCGAGCTCGTCTCGGCAGGCATTACCGAGCACCACGGTACAACGCTCATCCAGTACTTTTACGTGAAGGCAAAGGAGCTCGCCGAACAGACTGGCGCTACGGTGAACGAAGAGGACTACCACTACAAGGGCCCCAAGCCCCAAACCAAGGAAACCGCCATTTTAATGCTCGCCGACATTATCGAGGCCACCAGCCGCTCCATGAGCGACCAGAACCCCGAGAGTCTCGCCGCAATGATCCACAACACCATCCAGGGGCGCTTTAACGAAGGGCAGTTCAGCGAGTGCGACCTCTCGATCCGCGAACTGTTCAAGCTCGAGAAGGCGTTCCTCCACAGCCTGGACGGCACCTATCACACTCGTGTGAAATACCCCGGACAAAAGTAAATGTTCGATGTGAAGTGTGGAATGTGGAATGAATTGGCTTGAAGCTAATGAAAAACTGAAAATGATATTTCAATTTTTTCATTGAAAAAAGCCAAAATTCGCTTGACAACGGCCATAAACTTTGTATATTTGCCTCGTAACTTTAAGGACTGGCTAAATGTTGAATAAAAAGAATCTCATTCTTATTGGCATCGGCGTTTTGCTGCTCGTCATCGGTTTTATTTGCCTCGCCACTGGCCCGGCCGATAATCCGGTCAGCCTTACCGTTGCACCGCTTATCCTGGTTCTTGCCTACGTTGTGGTAATTCCCCTCGGAATCCTCTTTGGCGGCAAAAAACAGGACAAGTAACCCCTTTCGGGCGATTAGCTCAGTTGGTTCAGAGCGTCTGCCTTACAAGCAGAATGTCAGCGGTTCGAATCCGTTATCGCCCACTACCGAGAATCGGAGACGATTTGGGGTGGTAGCTCAATTTTGGTTAGAGCACCGGCCTGTCACGCCGGAGGTTGCGAGTTCAAGCCTCGTCTATCCCGTAAAAAAAGACCCTTTTAGGGTCTTTTTTTATTAAATTAAGTATTTGGGTACGGGTTCCTACAGACGAGGTTGAGCATGAAAAAAAGAGTGCTGTTGTTGGCATGTACCATGATGCTGTCGTTGTCCGCCTGTGGCGACGATGACGACGACTTTGGACCCAACCTAAAGAAGGACTTCGAGGAACTCGAAGAGAGTTCGTCCTCTTACGACGATTCTGAGGAATCCTCGTCCAGCAAAAAAACTTCCAGCTCCAGCGAAGCCGAAAAAGACGCTGACAAGAGTTCTTCGTCGCAGAATGGCTCCGACGAGCCCGAGTCCTCGTCTAGCTTCAAGGCCATCGCCGACCCCAATTCGGGCAAGGACTACCGCACCGTGAAAATCGGCGGTTTTACCTGGCTTACCGAGAACCTGCGCGCCGACACCAACAGTTACTGCTACGACGGCAAGGAAGACAACTGCATGCTGTATGGCGGGCTCTACCAAACGGACAAGGCCACCTGCCCCACCGGGTTCAGGCCGGCGACCTACGAGGCGTGGATCTCGCTTTTTGGCTTTGCCAAGACGACGGCAGCGATCCGAACCAAAAAGGTCTGGGCTGGGGGCGGGATAAGCGGCACCGACGCTCTGGGATTCTCCCTTTTGCCCGCGGGCAGCTGCGGCGCCGACAAAAAATGCTCGGGAATCTCCACCGAGGCGCGGTACTACGTTACCGCAGGCGGCAAAAAAGGGTATTTCACCATCGCTTACGACCTCGCCTCGCCCAAGTTCACCGAAGAAAAAACCGTAGACACAAAGGGATTCTACAGCGTGCGATGCGCCAAGGCCGATTCCACGGTCGCGGAGGTCAAGGACATCCCCAAGACCTGCTCCAGTGACCAAGGTTCCTTGCTGGTCGAAAAAACAGGACAGGCCTACCTTTGCGCCGGCAACGAGTGGACCGTCATCAGGGATACCGTTCAAAAAACCTGCCTCAGCAACCAGGAACTGCAAAAGTTCATTTATGGCGACAAAATCTACATATGCAAGTCCGACTCCATAAGAGAGTTCACGGATATGGAGCAAAAACTCAACAGGATTTGCTCCAAGGCGAACCGGGGCGATACGGTGTGGTACGACGACAAAGTGTACTATTGCGACTCCTTGATGAAATGGATTGTGCCCACGGCAAACCAACTGGGGGGTGAATGTACCGCCGCCAAGGAACTGGACAGCATACGGGTGAACAAATCCACAGTGTACGTTTGCCTGAACAGCGAATGGATTAAACCGGTCCGCAACGACTCCCTGTTCGGTTTCTGCACTGCCGCCCGCACAGGCGAACTCGCCACGGCAGATTCCATCTATACCTATGTATGCAAGAATTACCAGTGGTCTACGGCAACCAAAAATGACGTTCTGGGGTCATGTACAAAAAACAACGCCGGGACGATTTCGACATACAACGGCACCAAATACATTTGCAAGGATTCCACTTGGTCCACTGCCAACACCTACGAAGCCCATTTTGGCTTTTGCACTGCAGACAAAGAAAATTCCTTTGCCTTGGACACGACATTCTCGTTTTCACCTTATGTTTGCCGAAACGGTTCCTGGAAAACGGCAAACAAGGACGAATATTTAGGAACTTGCGGAAGCACAAACCAGGGCGAAACAAAGGTTTATGTGCATACTACTTACGTTTGTGATTCGAATTTGTCCCTTTTTTAGTTGAAAATCCAGGTCTCCAACTGGTGTAAATCTAGGCTATTAGCGCTTCATTGTCAAGTAGTTTCATGCTCTTTT
>NZ_FQYM01000035.1 GCF_900141705.1 Fibrobacter sp. UWP2 | reverse complement strand
TGCTTGGTGTTTTTTTGCTGAACCAAATTTACAAGTTGGAGACCACCTTTTTCTTTTTGGTTGCAGAAATTTCAACTAACTTTGGGGCATCTTCCGCGTCCAGCCCTGCAAAGTTCCCGGACGTGGCGCTCGCGACCTTGTTGGCCTTGTTGCCCAAGTCAGTAGTGAGGTTCGTCACCTGCGATTCAGCAATCTGAATAGAGGTGGCCGTAGCGGAAATCTTGCCGTCCGTCTCGCTCAACGCGGAGAGCGTCTTGCTTGCACCGAGGTTCGCTGTAATGTTTGACACGTCCAGCGCATTGATGGCATCACGTACGGCCTTCTCGGAGGCCGCCTTGTTGTTCTCGGACGATACCGTGGACCCGATGCTACCTGCGAGCTGGACGACGCCCTGCTGTGACGTGGTAGCGGACTGGATTGTTTTCTTGGTGGCGGTGATTTCGCCGTTTGCGTCCTGCGAGATGGTAGCGATGGCGGTCAGCGTCGTGCCGCTTGCGGTCGGGTCGCTCTTGGCGGTCTGCTTGAGCTTGAACTCCCCGTCCATGCTTTGCCAAATGGCGGTCTGCGTCTGCCCAGTCCCCGTCTTCCAGAAAATCAGGTCTTCGCCCGCACGCACTGCGATGTTGCCGAGGGTGACTGTTCCCGAGTCGCTTGCGATGACTCGGTCGCCGTTGTTGAGGTTGTCGGCGGTCCATGTGTTGATGGTCGCGACGGTCTGCTTGCCGAGGTAATGGCCCTGACCCGAAATCTGTGCGTCGACGTAGCTCTTGACGGCGCTATGCGTCGCAAGCACGCCATCGTTGTCGGAGACTGCGCCGCCCTTCGCGGCATCGGCAATCTTGTCCAGCGTCACGGCCTTGTCGTTGATTTTGGCTGTCGTGACGGCAGAATCGTCAATCTTGGAGGTCGTGACCTTCTTGGAGCCGATGGTCGTGGAGATTGAAGGGTTGGACGTGAAGTCGGTTGTCGCTGATCCGCTCACGTCGCCCGTGAGCGAAATCTGCACTTGGTCTTCAAGGCCCTTCGCCTTGATAAGGTACTCGTCGCCGTTGTCGTCTACAATCTTGGATAAATCGTGTTGAGCCATAGTTCAACTCCTGTTTAACTTGCCAGTACCCCACGATAGAATCGCAGGGTGTTCGTTGCCGCATACCTCATGCGGAGTAAATCATTTGGGGTAGCAGCACCCACTTGTGCTGCCGTGACCTGATGGGGATTGTCCGTCCGGGATGCATGCGCGGTAACGGACGCCTGCACTGCAGCTATCGACGCTGTAACCACCGCAATCGAAGACGCAAGGTCTTCATCCTTCACGTAGCCAGTCAGATCGATGTGCAGCAAAGTCGACCATTTTCGACCATCCCAGCGGATAAGGTCGCCAGCCGTCACAATGAGCGTAGTTCCATCAGAATTGAATACCGTACCGCTATCTTTCATGGCCCAGATGTCACCAGGCTGCACATCCTGCATCGCGCCAATTTCGGCGACCGTGGCGGATCCCTTGATTTCAAAATCGGAACCATCATGAATTGCTTTCGCAATCGGCTTGGCAATATTAACCATCGCCTCGTCAGAACTGGCGACGCTGAAATTCTCCAGGCCAGCAGCCTGGAGACCTTTCGTCAATTCTTCAAGGATGGATTCGTAGGACACCCGGCACCTCTAACAAAACCTATCGAACAGAAAGCGCCGATTCAGGAGACAACGGATACCATACGCTGCCACGCTTTACAAGTTCAACACCCGTCCCAGCTCTCATAATAAAGTATTTATCCGACGATACCGCAACACCACTGACACTGCCAGATACATTAAGGCAATACACATGCATTCCATCAGTCATCGAAGTATACAAGGGATCATCCACCAAAATAGACGAATAGCCATGGGCTACATTAATACTTACATATTCGCTAGCAATACCGTCCTGAAAATGGGCCTTCTTGCTAAAGACCACCGGAGCGTTGATTCCGATAGAGCCGCCATTGGTCAAAGAATAGATATTATCAGCACGGACATTACCGTAATGTATCCCATTTGTATTTCCCGTCAAATTACCGGAGACATTGCCGTTATGGAATCCTTCCGTATCGCCAATCAATTTTTTGCCTTCGGCAACTGTTACGTTATTCCGGAAAGTCGTAGACCCGTTTACGATTAGATTTTTTACGAGCTCGAGCGTTTCATCGATATTGAGAGTCAATACGCCCTGAACAGTGACTTCTTTTACATTAACACCGTTAATGCAAAGCCCCGTCGCAGTAAGTTCCACATCGAGGTGGCTTCCCTGGAATCGGATTCCTCCATTCGTGATATTCGTCGTTCCGTCAATTCCAGAAATGTTGATTCCGCTTCCGCCCACTTCAATCCCGGCCATAAAGATTGCCAGCAAAGCATCATAAAGCTGGTGCGGATGGCTTCCATCAAGAGTAATCCCAGCCTGTTCGATAAACTGGGCAATTTCTTCCTGGACGGCATTCAACCATTCGGCGTTAATAACCGTAGCAAACTTCCCTTGTTCCGGGACACCGTCAGAAAACATGTGATTTACATGATCTTCACCATTCGTCCTAAGCATATCAGGCTCCTTGTGAATAGGCGTACAAACATTTCGTGTGCGCCGGTTTCAACTTTTCAATCATCGCATAGAAATCAGGATTCCCCCACGATCTCAAACGCATTCCACTGCGGGCATTTCCGCACACAAATTCTTCGTCCTGGCGCTCCCCTTTTTCATTACCACAGCGCAAATCAATAACGCCGCTCATTCCAGAATTAGACCTTATCATCCAGTAAAAACGCTTTTGGTCTTCGTCATCAGTAATCTGGCTGAATTCAGAGGGATTAAGCCAATACTCATATATATTCGCGTTAATACCAAACAACGCCGTAATAGACTTAAAAAACGAGATAGAACATCCGCCCTTCTTGCACGATTTACGGTATATTTCGGACCTGCGTTTCGCCGCTATATCAGCCGCCGTTCCAGAATAGACAACACCTTTTTCAGGAAGCTGCAATTCATCTTCCCATTCAGAAAAGGATTCCGTATGCGTTGGAGACGATTCTTTTACAAAAAAACCGACCAGATTATAAATTTCGAGAACGGAATAAGCAAATCCCTTCATCAGCCGATAGAAAACACCGTCACTCCCCTTATACCATGATATTCCTCTTGGAAGCAACCCAAGCAACGCCACGCAAAGTTCGTCAACAGTATGTCTGATTTTTCCTGTAACAGGAAGTTCCGCCACATCCGCAAGAACATAAACCACTCCTACATCGACACTGTCGTTTAAAGATTCCCCAATCTTCAGCGTAAACGAACCGGCACTTTCGCCAGCCACAATTTCCATATAGCCGTCATCACAATCGAACACCACAGCTTGAGTTTCGCCAAACCATGCCTTTATCGAATGCGTAAATCCCGCGCCGTAAACAAATACGGAGCCTCCTTTGGCCACTTTCTTGCCAGCATAGTTTCTGACAAGGAAATCAGGCATTGTAATCTCTCCAATCTATTTCACCGATAATAGGCATTTCAGCGTCATCCATATCCAAAACAGCATACTGACCACCAGATATCGCAAACACGGCCAACTTTTCTGCATTGGAAGATTCCAAAAGCTTCACAGAAAGCGCTTCCGTCCGGACCGTATCTCCGGGCGAGTAAGAACGAAGTACGTTCTTTAGTGCAGAACGGACGGAAGCGCGAACATTGTTATTATTCGGTTCAATACATATCGCAAAATCAAGCTCTTTATCCTTGCACGACACGACCGTCACAGCGGCCGTAACCGGGCGACGTTCATCAGAAGTAACGTAATCCTCGACATCCTGGACAACTGCCTCGCCAACTTCAACAGACTCACCGACAAGCTGATCGTCAAAATGACAAAGCACACATCGAACACCGCCGGCATGAGGATAGTTCTGATTTACAATACACCGTGACACGCCTGCAAAACGTTCCGCCCACGACTTATAATCGCTGACACACCCCCCACACGGTTGATTCCTTCGATATTCCAAAAGACGCGAACGATAGTTCTCGACAGTTTCCCCCCATCGTTCAACGCCACCATTCACGACTACTTCGTAAGACATCCCTCCAAAGAACCCCCCATCACCAACAACAGGTTCAGAATCCACACCATCCGGCGACCCATCACGAAATTCAAGAACCGTTCCTTCCGGAATATTTCCACTTTCACCAGATCCAACTGCAAGAAAACTGACAGGAGTTCCCTCACTCCCACCAGCAAGCACCGTATCAGACACAGCCTCAAACTCTACCCCATCTTCAGTCGTTAGAACAGTCCCTTGCGGAATTGTCGTAGACGCAGAATCAGCCTTAACAATCACTTTGCCCCTCGCATAACTCTCCGGCTTATTGGGAAGGCTGAAATCAGTACCAGCATTGACCAACCCTTCCACATCCGAAGACGTGAGGAACAAATTCCTCCACATAGACCGAAGCAGAAGCACAAGCATGAAGGCCACGCCGGCAAATACACGAGCAAGAACCTTGAGAACGCCCTTTCTTAAAACAGACCCTTCGCCATAAAACGCCGACGCAAGACCATTTTCAGCGGTTCGCACAAAATCATTTAAAGACGGTGTAGAGAACGCCATCACGCAACCTCATTCCACAAAATTTCGTATCTAAAATCTTCACGCTCGCCACCATTCTTGATAACGACTGAAATACAGAGATATTCTCCTTTAAATTCAGCTTCAGCGTCAACAGAACCAGCTACGCCATCGTCGACAAGCCAACGCAAAGAATCCTTTACATATTGTACTGCCAGCAGCTGCCGATTTTGCTGATTGGGCTCTTTCGAAAGCGTATGGACCAAACAGCCCCACACATCACCTTCAATAGTCGGCTCTCCCCACCATCCATCGTCCTGAAGCTCTTTTTTGAAAGATTTAGCGGCACCACGGCCAAGCGAACCGACAGATACAAGTACAGCGCTTTCAAGCGACTTGCCCAATTGCAAATCACCATTTTCAAAAGCTAGGTCATAATAGCCGTCATTTCGACACTGTAGCTTAAGGTCGCCCATGCCCATATATTAAACTTTTCGTCAAGGCTAAAGGCTTTTTTGGTAACAACAAATTTTACGGCCCGGTCGTGGGTGCAGTCGGGCCTACGGCGGACGGGTGCGTGTGCTTGGTAAGGTGCATCAGTCCATCGGTCATAGTGCCGCCGGCATCGACGCACAGCGCGGCAAAATCCTTTGTCGCCCACACATTGCCGACCACATTCACGTCGCCCTCGACGCGCATCACCTTGCCGTTTTTGGGCTTTACAAGCACGGAGCCGTCCTTTTTAAGCACGATGCTCGACCCGAAAGAGGTATGCAGGGCCACCTCGCCTGACTCCAAATCGATAGCCATCTTTTTGTCTTCGCCACGGCTCGCGACGACCACGCCGTTGTCGCGGGAACCGCCGATGAACAAGGCCACGCCGCCAACCTTCCCAACCGGCCTGCTCGTGAAACCGTATTGCTGGTAGAAATCCACCTCGTCACGTGTTTCGCCAGCAAGCAGGGATAAATCGACCGTATTGCCACCGCAGGCCGTAATAAGGCACTTGCCAACCATAAGGCGTATTCTCGCCTTGATTGGATTTAGGAGGCGCTCCATCATTTTTTTGCCTCCGAAGCCATAGTTTTTGCCCGGATACTTGCCCAAGGGTCTGCCTTACTCTTTTTCGCCTTTCTTGCCGGAGGTTGAGTATAATAATCCCTACGAACAAGCTGTAAATGTGCGAAAGTCCCGGTAGAATCATACGAAAGCTCAACCTCATTCACAAGCATCGTCTGAACCCACTGCCCAAAAAACGCCGGAATAAGACAATCAACAAGTACGCCAGGCTTCCAAATCTTTCCGTCATTCCTTTTCCAGCCAGCAAGAGTCACGTTTAACGTCGTCGATTTTGCAGAACGGCTCAAGACTTCAAATGACGCACGTTGTTCAGCAGAATCAGCGTTGCCATAACCCTCATCAACCAACACAAGACACCTGGAACGGCCGATTTCGCCATCTTTAGATTCTCCACGGTGCTTAGTCTTCGGGTCGCTGGAGCACAAAACCACATAGTCGGAAAAACGTTCGGAATTATTGAATGTCACATCAGCCGAAAGGACATTGACTCCCTGGCGAATGAAATCTTCCACAAATTCGAATTTAGAATCATTGACAAACTTGACGGAGCCCAAACCGTCCGAAAAACAGACCACATCTTTCTGCCGACAAACATCAGACACAATATCGGCACCAGTACACCCAGGGTCCGGACAAAATTTCACTATTTTTCCATTGTCTTTCACACCATTCGCGTCAAAAAGTATTTTAAACGCAGAACACACTTCGCCTACAATTTGCGACACAGTTCTATTTTTCCAAGATTTTCCAAAATCCTTAAGCGAACAATCCACCATATCACAAGTTTTTTCACGGCCAGAAATATTTATTGAATGACTTCCTGGAGAAAAAGACGAACTAAGTTCATCAACATAGCCGTCCAAAAGAAGCTCTTTATCACATTCAATCCGGACAGCATCGCCTGGAAACAAAACAGGTGAATCAAAATCGTCGGCCACAAACTGAGAAAGAGAAAAACCGTTGCACAACGTTGAAAGAGATAGGCCGACACTAACGGACTCCCAACCACGCACAAGCACTCCATTTTTTAGCACTTTAATCATCGCAAAGAACCATCATCCTATCCGACGGCTTCACAAAAAGCGGGTCCCGATAACCATTACGCTCAAGTACAGACTCAACATCATCTAGGTTACCATGCACTCCATAGACTAAAGAAAGCAGATTATTGGTCGCAGGCAGCTCGATTTCCACTTCATACGGGATATTGCTCAGATTGTCGCGAAGATACTTCAGCGCAACGGCTTCAAGCGCTTGGGCCTGCAAATAGAGATCAACATCATCCGCATCGGCAAGCATCGCTTCAAAAGCGTCATGCACGTCATCTTGATAACGTTTAGCTTCATCGACGTTCAAAAATTCACAATCAACCACATTTTCAGCCACCATCGATGCACCAGTCATCCTGACAAGCGACACCAACGCAGTTCTATTTTCAACAGTCTGGATTTCAAATGCCTCTGTCGACGCTAGAGTAAAACCCATCAACGCAATACCGTTGGATACATTATCCTTCGGACTGACATCTATTCCAAGAATTTCGCCCGACATCGTTATAAGGTTCTGCACGCGAGCAACAAAATCACCTGGCGACATCAGGAGGACCTCAATATTAGACTTAATACTGCCAACCTGTCTTACAAACTCAGCCGCCTTTTGGACCGATTTTCTGCAAGAATAAACCGCGTCAACAGCCTTGTAAGACATTTCGACAGCCTTGTCAAGAATAGACTTGCTTTTTCCTTTAGCCTTGAAGCTTTTCGACGTCTTGTCAGCCACAGATTGCCGAAGATCCACCGCTTTCTGTCGAGTCTTGCCAGAAAGCGAAACCTCCATATTACGAAGTTCGAAATCATTTTCCGGAACAAATGTCACGGAACCGGAAATGTATTCCTGGTAGTCTCCGTAAGAAAGATTGATCGGGGAGTTGACACGGGCCTTGAATACACCGAAATACGGATGAATGAGTTCACCAGGCCCTTCCTCGTTACAGACGCGCAGGAAATCGTTTTTCTGGTTTTCGGCGTCCTCGCCTACAAAGTAAATGTTAAACGAATACTTCGGGACATTGATGCCCGTGTCCTCGTTCACATGGTCATTTGAAAACGGGATGCTGTTGGTCTGGACGTTGCGCCCACCGCCCGAAAACTCGGTCGATTCGAAGAAAAACGGCACGCCCTTGAATGAACCCGCAATACATTCAACGGGCTCGCCGCGCACCGGTATGGTCACTTTCTGGAGTGTATCGATATAAGCCAAAGCGGACCGCCTGTCTAACTATTCCATTTAAACATACGATATTTGGCTATTACAAAGGGATGTTTGGTAACAGGAAATTTTAGCAGTCTTTGCAATGAAAAATACCGACATAGAACAATGTCGACAAAACCTGGGCGGACAACGCCAAACCCAAAGGCAAAAAAACTACGGCGACCATGAACGTATCTAAAAACACATACGCACACAAAGAAGCCATAATAATTATAGCCAACGCAAATAGTGCCAAAAAGATTTTCATATCTATAAAATATTCCTTTTTAGACAAAAAAGCAAGCATTTTATCGACTAAAACGCTGGCATCATCGAATTTCCGTACATAGAAGGGTCACTAAACCCTATTTTCCTAACCTCGGCAACTTTATGCGGGTCTTTTATACGAATCTCCATAATCTGGTTCGTATTTTTGTTGATTGTCTTTGTACTAGTAATTGATTGGAAAAGTTCGGATTTTTCAACACTCTCAGGAGGCGGAATTTCATCCATCGCTTTCGCAATAGGATCTTCGGGAATACCGCTAAAATCAACCTTCCCTCCAAAAATTTTATTACCAAATTTACCAATACCTTTAATAATATCACCAACAGGCCCTAAAGAATCCAACCATTCAACCGTAATATCCCTTAAAATTCCAAACGATTTAACAATACCATCAAAACTGGTAAAGCTCATCTCATCCCATCGATCAGCAATCTTTTTAACGAGCGGCCACAATTCCTCGACAATCAATAGCCCCCATCCAAGAGGCCCAAACGACGCCTTGAGAGCAGTTCCAAAACGTTTTAACACCGGAATAACACCTTTGGCAGCACCACCAATACCCAAAAAACTCAATTTAAGTTTCGGTAAAAACATCAATGCCTTTTTAGCAGCGCCCACAAGAATCTTTCCAATATGCATAACAACAACAAACAAGCCACGAACTAAAACAGCTCCAATCTTTGTCAATGCCACAAACGCCGACGCCAAAGGTACAAAAACCGACCCAATCACAAGCGCTCCCAACGTTTTCACAATACCAAACCAATCCACAATCTTTTCTATTACAGATAAAAATCCAGCTATCCCACGAAGTAATCCTGGAAGCCGATCAAGAAAAACGTCCACCAACTCGGGCAGCTTTTCAACAATCTTCATGAACGACTTTACATATTTTTCCTTATTTTTAGAAAACACTTCCGTAATCTTTTCAACGGCTTCCGTTAATACCGGGATAACATGCGTTCCGATTTCAACAGCCATTCCACGGAAAGCCCAGTGCATAGCGGTCAACGAGTCGTTATACCGCTCGGAAGCCTCCGCCTGTTCTTTAGTCATTATCCCATACTTCTCAACCTGTTTCATCTGCGCTTTTATAGCGTCAGGGCCTTGTTCTAGAAGATTGACCATTCGGCCACCTTCTTTTCCAAAAATTTCAACCGCCGCATAAAGTTTTTCTGTAGCAGTCAGACTAGTCCCAACAAATTTTGAACTCAAATCAACAAGAAGTTGTTCTGAAGACTTAACTGTTCCGTCAATATTTTTAACCTTGATATGCAAAGCTTTAAACGCTTCGGATTCTTTCTTAACCCCTCCAGCAGCACGCAATGCAGTCAGAGAAAGCCGTTGCATATTTTTTTGCATATTTTCAACAGGAACGCCAGCTAGTTCCGCAACATATTCAAATTTTTGCAAACTTTCAACAGACATTCCAAGGCGTTTAGACGTTTTCGCCAAATCATCGCCCATCAATGCAACTTTATTAATTTTAGAAACAAGTAGTCCAGTCGCACCGGCAATAATACCAACACCAGTACCGATACTTGTTATTGAATGGAAAATAGAAGAAGAATGATCTTTTAAATCCGTTAAACTTTTGCGAAGCGCTTTAAAACCGCTGACACGGTCGAATCTTTTAAACGAATATTCAAGTTTTTTGATAGGCTGTAATGCATGGTTAACACGCTTTTCAAACAAAAGAAATTCTTTCGAAAAGCCATCCGTTACAGAAATAACTGTTTCTATTCCAGTTTTATTAGCCATACTTAAAGTCTCCGTTCCGCATCTACAATTCTTCTAGCATTCTTAGCCCAAAAAGAAAGTTCGGAAGCAGTCATCCGATTCATTTCAGAAGGCTGCATACCGAACTTCAACCCAAGCATCACTACGTCTCCAAGGATTCCGCTTCGCCAAACCCGAAAAAAGGCGTAACAATTTTGCTAATAGCGATAGAATCAGGAATGGAAATCTGAGCAACTTTAGGCAGCGGCCATCCGGTCGCAGCAACAAGCATAGCCCCCATTTTATCGCCGGTTCCTTCCGCATTCGTAATGCGGATCATGTCGCCGGTATTGAACTCTTCCTTGAGTTCGACGGTTTCGATAGTTTCATTACCGAACTTGAACGGCTTCTTGAATTTGTATTGCATTTTTAGCTCCTTTTGTTGTTTGTTAAAAAAATGCGGAAGCCCAAGGACGCGGGGATTGCTCCCCACGCCCAGGAGCTAAGGCATCATCAAGACATGATTTCGGTTGCCTTGTCGCCCTGGAACTCGAACGAAACTTCGCCTTCGGCTCCGCTTACAGTCGGGTCGCCAGTGAACGAGCAGTGCGGGAAACTGACCACCTTGCCGTTCGGGCAGTAGAGCGTAATCGTGGCGTCCTTCGTTTCGCGAAGAGCCTCGATATCCAACTCGGAGGTGTTCGTAGTGGTTCCGGAAATACGGCTGTTGACCTTCTCGACCTTGTTGCCGTGGATCTTGCCGTCACCAGCGCCGCGAATTACCGTGCGCTTGGTGCCACCGATATCGAACTCAGGGTCGCCCTTGAGCAGGAATTCAAGTTTGTCGACATACATCGTGTAGATGCCGCCAACGTCATCAAACTGAGACATTTCACAACCTCCTTATTCGAACTGCAAGAGGGTCTTGCTGATAAAGAACTGTTTAATCAGGTTAGCGGGAGCGAGGAACAGCAGCGCGTTCGGGTCGTTCGGGTCGAGTTCAACAACGACATTCTGCTTGAACAGGTCGAAGTTCTGAACAAGGCCCATCTTCATCCAATCCTGGTAACGGGTGAGCAATTCGGACATACCCTTCTTCGGGGTCATCACGATCTGGCCCGGACCAAATTCGTCACCGTCGGCCGCAAGTTTCGCTCGCGGATACTTTCCGGACAGATAGTTGTTCCAATCCCAACGAAGGAAGGACAGCGTTAACACCGTTTCGAGCTGGCGATAACTGATGTCACTCGCGCCGTTTGCCTTGTACTTGTAGGTTGTCACCGTCCTGTTCAAGTAAACCGTGCCGTCGTCGCCGACGAACAGTGCAGCAACGCCAGCCTCAAGGATAGCGTTGCGGCTGGTTACGCCAAGGCGCTTGGCACGCTTGGGAGCAACAACGCCCTTCACCGCGACATTCGAGAGAGGCAAGGCCGGGTCATTAAGAGCGGACGCGGCGCAGGCACCCATCACGGCAGCCGCAATATTGCACGGAGCAGTCGGGGAATCCGGGAGGCCAGGCAGGCAGAGTACATGGGAATTACGGGCATTGCCCGCAGTGATTTCGGCGGTCATGTCGCCACCAACGCAGTAGAACAGGACGCCCGTCTGCTGCTTCATGGCAGTCCAGCGTTCATCGAGCTTTTCCTTGATGTAGGCCACGTTGCCAGTGTTGGTGTTGTCGCCCTGGTTGATTGCAATTGCGTTGAACCAGGTGCCTTCGATAAGGTTGCCGACATTCTCTGCAGTGAATTCGGTATCGCCCGAACCATCCGCGAGTTTAATGACATCGGTGCTCGCAAATTCGCTAATCGAAACGCCAGCCGGAGTCTTTTCGCCCTCGTTCAAATTCAGGAAAACCGCAAGGTCATTTCCGGCAGCACCCTTGTTTTTCGCGGTAAGCGTGACCACGTTGGACGCAACAGTTGCAACCACAGGCAAGTCGACCAGGGAATCAATCTTCGCCTTCACGTTGCCAGCGATAGTGGCAGCATTGTCGGTGTCAATCACTGTAACGGTAACCGCCTGACCGGCGATATTGAGGTTAAGAGAACCGCTTTCAGTGGCAGGCCCAGCAAACGTGAGAGTCTTAGTCGCCTTGCCGGCATCTGCGGACTGTCCGGAACCTGCAGGAGCATCTGCAAGCGCAAGGCAGTAAAGTTCCATGTAGGGAGCATTCTTGAGGAAGTTCTTCGCCATGAGGGCAATCTGCGAACCCCTGCCAAACAAGGAGTCAGCCTGGTCGCCTTCCATAATGCGAACGAGCTTGCCGGTATTGTCGGCACTAGGACGCCACTTCTTTTCGGCATCCGGAGTGCTTCCGTCAATCGCCCCGACCGCCTGGCCGATCAAAAGGTTTTTCCACGGCATCGGGCCAGGTTTCGATGCACGTTCGTTGTTGATTTCCACGGCAAAAATCGGAACAAGGTTGCCCGCCGGGATTTCATTGAACGGGATAGTCATTACCGTTCCTCCTTGCTGTTTGTTTTCGCGGTATTCATTTTCGACTGCTGCCTGCCTTCAGAAACCGCAACAAGCGCCCCCTCGGACATACAGCGTTCCACGAAGGAGTCAACCACGACCATTTCTCCTTCCGGGAAAATATTGCGCCCACGGGTCGGCAAAAACACCGTAACCCCTTCAGCGGGCTTCAAGAAAATTTTTCTAGGCATTACTCGGCCTCACATTGGTTACAAATTCCTGTTTCAAGTCTTCGCTATCACCAGCCCGGATAGTAGTCTTTGCACGCAAGAAATCATTTACAGGGCCACCGACAGGCAGCGGGACGCCGAACATCGTCTCGAACGTTATCCGCTGCAAGCCTCGGCTCATTTCACCCTGCTCAGAAAGGTTGTTCTCGACACCCGTCACGACAAAGCGTTTCGTAAGCCCGCCAAAGAAACCGCCTGCAGGCATTGGCGGCTGCAAAGCCGTAATTACCGCGACGGAAGCATCGTCAAGAGTATCGTTGACATTATCGCCTTCGCTCTGGCAAATCACATCTACCACAACGTTAACAGACACAACATACTCTTTCGGGCTGGTTCGCTTGTCCTCGAACCTGATGGAGTCCGTGTAGACGACCGCAACAAGGCCTTCTTCAGGCCAAAGGTTCTCGCGCCTGGCTTCGTACACATTCTCGCCAATGCCTTCGATATTGGCAGCAACAAGAGCATTTACGACTGCATGGCGCAATTCCTTGATTGTCGAAAGAGTCAAACTCATGCACGGTCCTTCAGGTAATAGACAACAACACCATCTTTGGGAAACTCGAAATCCTTAGCCACGATTCTGCGTTCAGAATGAAATTCGTTCGCACTCAATACAAACACATCGCCTTTACGGGGCGCACCTCCAGGCAAATCGGAGGCAGAAACAAAAAGGCGGGGATTGTGCGAAATCGCATCGACGTTTCCACCCAACCCCTCGCCATTCAGCGGGAGTTCGTCATAGAGCCCCTTCATCGCATAGGTGGAACCGTTACGCTCAAGCGTAACAGTCTCGCCGAAGTCATCCGTATTCAGGAAGACCGTCTGCAAGTCATCCACCATTTGCGACTTAAAGCTCACGACAACCTCTTACACCACCTTACGGGAAATGATGCCGCCACCGACGTTCGGGACGAACAGCGGGCAGGATTCTTCCTCGATAATCTTGGACTTGCCGTCCTTGATCCAGGTGTAGGCGTAGGCCTGGCACACGTTCAGCGAGCCGTCGGTACCATCGGCGATTGCACCGTAGTGCATTTTGAAGCCAGCGCCGGCACCGATAAGGGTGATCTTGTCCTTCGGATACATCTCGATATCCTTCTTCTCCGATTCGGAGTAGAAGAAATCGTCATAGGTGACGATGTCCATGCCGAGGATGTGAGCCATGCGAGTCACGTAGTCGGTGTCCATCTCGCCCGGTTCGATTTCGCCGAAGTTCATGCGGCGATTGTCCATGTATTCCTTCACGGCCTTGTTCTGAATGAAGGCTTCATAGGCATCGGAGCCCATGACACAAAGGAAACCGCGACCGCCACCGTTCTTGGCGAGAAGACGCTTCTGCGCAAGGAGGTAGGTAATCGGGTTGGAGTTTTCGGCATCAAACTTGTCACCGGCAGCGGCAGCGGTCAAGTTGCCTGCAGGGATGTTCAAGTTGATAGTGCGCTTGCCAGCATCGAAAATCACTTCCACCTTGCCGGTAGTCATGGCTTCGATAATCTGCTGCTCTTCGCGGCGTTCGATGGACTGGCGAAGGTCAAGAGCATCCTTCATCAGCTTCTGGAACTGGATCTTCTCGGCAGAAGAACCGCCGTTGTCGTAGGTGAACACCATTTCGGCGTTTGCAGCGACTTCGACATCGCGGCGAGTCAGGTTGCGCTTCGGGTGCAGCGTCGGCACAGTCACGACAAGGCGTTCGTAGCCGTCGCGGCCAATCACCTTGCCATCTTCGTCGTCATCGGAGACATACGGAGCGATAAGGCGCGTCTGCTTTTCCTGCTGGAGGATGAGATTCTTGGTCTTGTGCAGGTCCGTCGCGCACATCTTGCGGAAGAACTGCGAGGGTTTGAAATTTTCGCCAAGGAGCTTCGTGAGCTCGTGGCGATCTTCGAGAGTAATTGCTTCAGGCATTGTTTACACTCCTTTTGGTTATTCCTTGACAGCGGCCACGCCCTTGAAGAAAAGGCAACGTGCGGCAAGCTTGTCCTTGACGGTTTTTGCATCGATGTTTTCGTCGATGATGGCGGCGGCATCGGCAAAGCAGCCGGTGCGTGCCATATCGGCATAGCCCGCTTCATCAGCAGCGGTCTTGATGTCCTTGAGAAGGTAGCCGACAGGTTCCTCGGTTGCGTCGGCAATCGGGAAGAAGCCACCTTCGACGGCGTCTGCACCCTTGACATCTTCGGACTTATTGCCGATGGTGAGGGTCGCAGTCGTTTCGAGCGTGATGGTGGTGGAATCGGTACCAACAGCCTTGGCTTCGAGAACCAACTTGCCGTTCGTAGTGTCGGCAGTCACGGTGAACTTCGTGTCTGCGGCTGCAGCGGTCACGACCTTGCCAAG
Source organism: Fibrobacter sp. UWP2 (assembly GCF_900141705.1). Taxonomy (NCBI): domain Bacteria; kingdom Pseudomonadati; phylum Fibrobacterota; class Fibrobacteria; order Fibrobacterales; family Fibrobacteraceae; genus Fibrobacter; species Fibrobacter sp. UWP2. The sequence goes on along the minus strand of NZ_FQYM01000035.1, from coordinate 7,993 downwards.
CACGGCGGCGATAGTAGTATCGCTGGAACCAACGTTGGCGACGTAACTTGCAGAGCCGATCGCGAGAGTCACGGTCTTGTCGGCGGCGGCAGTGTAAGCAGACAGGGCGAAGGAATACTTTGCCTTTGCACCATCGCTCTCAATGTGTTCGACAAGGATGGTTCCGCGCTTGAGGTTCTGGTTCTTCCCGATTTTTACAGTTTCGCGCTGGATCGGGAATTCACCAGCGATATCATTGTCGAATTTGAGTTCAGACATGTCTTACCCCTTTTTGAAAAATTCGTTGCTTACTTCAGCAGCCCATTCGGAATGCTTCTTGGTTTCGTCGGAAGCCGTCACATCGGAACCGCCGTGAACAGAGTTCTGCGCAGCATTGCTCTTTTCAAGCGCTTCGATAGCGCGCTCCCTTTCGCTTGCTCCGGCAGGCTTTTTCTTGGCTTCGTCAAGTTCGGCACGAGCCTTCACAAGGTCTTCGGCCTGGGCCTTGATTTTTTCCTTGGCCTTCGCGAGAGCGAAAGTGGTCGCTTCGGCGACAGTCTTTTCGCCATCGACGAATCCCGCCTTTTCTTCGCCGGTAATTTCGAGACCAGCAAAGACATCTTCGATGGAAGCGACACGGGCCTTGTAATCGGCGACAGCCTTGGCCTTGACGGCTTCCATATCCACAGCCTCGGGCTTTGCAGCCTCGGCTCCTTTAACGTTAGTTGCCATAAAGGCACCTCCATTACTGATCCCTTGTCGTTTCATTTCTTCACAGACGTCATCAAGGGACATAACGCCGTCCGCAAGTTTTGCTGCGACAGCCTTGTCGCCAATAAACACGCCTCCCTGGCCAAAGTTCTTCTTCACATCTTCAGCAGTCGTGCCACGGTTACGGGCAACGGCGTCGATGAAAACTTCGGCAAGAGAGTTCAATTCTTCCTTAATCAGTTTCAGTCCTTCCGGGTCGCCCGGGTCCGGGGCCTTGTTCGGGCTCAAATCAGAGACAACCACGGTCGTCTCGACGATGGACTTGCTGAAATTCGTGAACGCGCAAAGGACGCCAATAGAACCAAGCGTCCCGTTGCTCGCCGTAAACACCTTTTCGCAACTGGAACCGAGCCAGTATGCGGCAGAACACATCATCCCGCCGGTGCGGGCGACAATGCCGTAGGGCTTCGAGCCACGCGCATTGAAAATCTTGTCGGAAAGGTCAGAACACCCGCTCACTTCGCCGCCGGGGCTGTTGATATCGAAGAGAATTCCCTTCACCGATTCGTCGGCAAGGCATTCCTCGAAAGCTGCCTCGATGCTGTTGTAGGTATCCTCATCGAAGTAATAAGAAAGCCAGTTGCTACGGTAAGACAGCGCACCGTCCACGTGAATGACCGCAATGCCGTCATCGCGACGGGTGATATTGTTCACCAGGTCGAGTTCGCCATCGGGCTTCGTAGCACCCTTCCAGTGCCCTTCGTCATCCACGACCTTCAGGTTCGTGGACGCGACGACATCGGCATCTTCCTTGCGGATAGCAAGACGAGTGCTCAAGATTCTGTTCAACATACTCTTCTTCATTTTCTACCTACTGCAGAGCGGACTGTTCAGGGTCGTCGCTCGTCACGCTGAAATTCTCTGTCTTGGATACAGAACCAGGTTCACCGATACCGAGTTCCTTGCGTAGTGCAAGTTCGTTCGCATGGCCTTCGGCAACCGTCCTGTAGTCGCCGCCGTTGATCATGGCGCAAGCCGTGTCTCTCGAAATCAACTGCTCGTCAATCTGCATCTTGATGGCGGCAGTTTCCTTCTGCGGGTCAAGCAAGAAGGCGGCATCGCCAACCCAAAGGCACTGGCTCCAAAGTTTTCTCTTGATCGGATCGTCAAAGAAACCCGGAGCATCAATAATTCCCAGGAGCACTGCGTTTGCAAGCCACTTCTCGTAAATCGGCTTGCAGAAATCCGCCACAAAGTTCATGCACATTTTCTTGAAAGTCTTCTGGCTTTCGAGCAAAGCAGCACGAACGGCGTTGTAACTGTTATTGAACTTACGGAGCACGACCTCGAAACTCACGCCACAAGAGGCCGCAGCCTCGGCGAAGATGCTCTCGACAAACGGCTGGTAGTTCACATTCGGACGCTGCGGATTAAGGCTGCTGATTTTCTGCCCCTGCGCAAGCGACCACACGGCACCCGGCTTCATTTCGAGCGACGGGTGCGCACCGCCAGGAATGGCGTTGCCGTAACTGTCAGTCTTGTCGACGCGTTCTTCTTCGGGCATGTTGCCGTAAAGTTCTTCGGCCTCGTCTGGGATATTGTTTTCGAGAACCGCCGTAAAACACGCGCTGATTACAGCCGCCATGAGTTCGGCATCCTGGTAACGCTCTTGCTGCTTCAACTGGCAAATGACCGGAGCGAGAAGCGGAACGCCGCGACGCTGGTCCGTGCGGTCCGCTGTAAAGACGTGGACTACGTTCGGATTGCCAAACGCATCGAACGCAGGAACCCTTACGGAGTCTATAAAATCGGTATAGTCATCAAAACTCCATACGGGCTTCTGCGTAAAGTAATAAGCCAGCGGAGCGTGATTCTTGTCGACCTCGATGCCTTCGGCAAGCGCATCGGAATTCATCTGCCCGAGCGGGTTCTGGACGCGTTCGCCTTCGAGCAGCTTGACGTTCATTCCGTATGGAGCAAAATTCTTGTCGAAGCAAGAAAGCGCGAAGCAGTCGCCACCCAGCAGCGCCGTTTTCAGCGCGAGGTCCTGCAACTGGAAAAAGTTGTTCGTCTTTTCGGCATCGCACTTCTTGTCGGTCGCCCAGAGGTTGAATAGGACCTTCGTCTTGTTCGCCCACTTTTCCGCTTCTTCACTTGTGAGCCCGAGCATTTCGGACAGCATCAGGTTCGGGCGCGCCTTTATTCCGGTCCCGACAACATTCGTGTCGAAACTCGAAATCATCGCACGGCTGAACGTGTTATTCTGGAAGAGCTGACGGCTGCGGCGACGCAGAACATCGAGGTCGCCCGCAATATCGCGGTCGGCAGAACCGTGCGGCGCATAGAATGCGCGGAGCGCTTCCGTTACGACCGAAGCCCCTTTCCATGCAATTCCATGAGCACCTACAAGATTCTTTGCCATAGACCCTAATGCGGAATCGACGCGACACAGAACGCCTTGCCACGGCGCAACCCTTTCGCCGTGGCGAGACGCCCCAACCACAAGTCCAACTGTTTCTGACAACTATCTACCGACGCGCGGTTCAAGGACCGGCCACCGATAGAATAACTCTGGGCCTCCAAAGCCTTTTCGAGTGCCGCCCTAGATTTGGCGACCATGCTTTCACAGAGTTCGACAGGATATAGTTGAGCCATAGCACCAAAATAGCCTTAATGCAATAGCTAACGGCGTTTTTGGTAACACAATAATTTTGGGCCGTCAACAGCTTAACCATTGTTTTAACTTGGATTAACTTTTTGTTTGCCTTTTTGGTTAATTTTGGTTATATTATGGGTATGGAGAAGCAGAACAAATCCTCAACAAAACTTATAAGGCATGTAGTTTACGCTTGCCTTTATTGGGGATTTTATGCACTAGGCCACCATTTTTGCTCTCAGATTGAAATTGATGGAATAAACATTCTGCACGAATCTGGAATAGAGCCAATTATAGTTACGATTTTCGTCTACATTGTATCCGCTTTTTGCGTAGCAACAATGTCAGAAACAACGTCCTCTACTTCGCGCTCTCCAGAGCCTTCCGATAAGCAGCCTCAAAGTCAGACTTGATGTACTTTTCGTAAAAGAACTTTACGATTTTCTGCCATCCCCATCTTGCCGGCACAACCACCTTCGGGTACAAGGCATACAACCATTCCAACTTCCGGGACCCAGCGATGTGACGGGCAATAAAACGCACGCCATCCGAGCGTTCCATCTCGAACGGATGATACTTTGAACTTTTACGTGCCGACGGCCTGTTTTCACCGTACTTACGACCGTTTCGTACCCTGGAACGGCGCTTGCTCTTTTCCGCATCTGCAAGCAATGCCGAAACGTAATAACCCGGTTTGACAGAGCCCTTTGACGTCAACCCACCCTTCTCGGTAACGCCAGGACGAGGCACGGCCACACCCTTTCCAGGCTTTGCGACCTTTTCCCCACCGTATTCCTGGCGGGCCATAAACAACTTGTCCAGGAAAATGCGGGCCGCAGGCACCTTCTTGTCAGCCTTGTCGATACGGATCAGGTTTGGCAATCCTTTCGAACGCATAGTAAACTTACGCGGATAATCCTTGATGAGAGCTCGGCGAGCCCGGAACGCATTGGCGTTAACCGCCTCCTTCATGGCATACGGCAGTTGTTTTTCGCGCACGTCGCGCACGCCCTTCAGCAGTTTATCGACATTGCAGGTCACATGGAAACCCATCATAGTTTCACTCCTTGGTTTACAACGAAACCTCTCCGGATAGGCTGTTTCTTCGCCGGGTTCCTGGTATAACTCTTTCCGGAATCAGCAAGCTTGTCCACATCGATTCCAACCAGGTTGATGGCCGCACGTGCATACACGCGACAGTCCAGCGGCTCGTTTCTATCATATATTTTTTCGTAGGAATGTGTCAAGAATCCGCGACTCATGTGTGACTTTTTCACTTCAGACTCGGCAAGCTGCTTGAAATGTTCCTGGTCATAAATATCCTTGAGCGGGAAATGACAATATCCTGGACCAGGCTTGTCGAAAGAAAGAACGTTGAAGAACCAATCCTTAATGGTATCGGTGCCCACGGTAATCAACTTCGCATTCTCTGCAGAGGATTTTTTCGTCGAACCAGGGCGACTGATAACCGGACGATTAGGTCCACGCGCACCGATGCTCGCGTAAATGCGCCGCCACTCACGCTTAGCGCAATACTTGTAAACGGCGACCGTCTTATGGCCACCCGAGTCCACAAGCGCCGAGGCCACATAGAGCGGAGTGCCATCGGCCTTGGAGTAACTAGAGTTAATCAGGATGTCATCGAGAGTTTTCCACACGTCATCCTGGTCCGGGTCTCCCGGAATAATCATATAGTCGATGCTCCAGCTTTCTAACCCACGGCCCCAGCCGACAATCTCCACTTCAAGGCGGTCGTCCTGCGTATCCACGCCGGCAGTCAAGAGCACCGCACCGTCAGGGACCTCGCAACCGTAATTCTCGCGACGCAGGAAGAGTTCCGAAAAATCGTGGCGGACCTGGTTTTCTTCATCCCAGGCGCGGCCTTCCACGTTGTTTGTCCATACCTTAAGTTTTTGAGGGTCGCCCTTGGCTTCCAGGAATTCAATCACGGCTTCTTCCCAAGAATACCACCCGAGCGGGCTATAGAACGCGCTCAAATGGTAGCTCGGGTAAGCTCCATTCGGGTTAGTGGGCACCCACTGCCCCTGCGCCATCAGTTCTGTCTTTCGCCATTCCTGGTATTCGCCATTGCAGTGCGGACACTTCATGCGCACAGTATATGGCAAGTGGTTGCCGTTCGCGTCCTTGTCCCAGACCAGGTGCTTGAATTCCCACACGTGCAACTCGCCACAGTGCGGGCACGGCACGTTGTAGTATCGCTGGTCACCCGCCTCGAACTTCTTTGTAATGCGGCACTTGCCCTTGATGGTCGGCGTCGAGTTCCAGAAGCGCTTGCGGCGCGGAAAGTTCGTAGTGCGCCTCTTTACAAGATCGCACGGGTCGCCTTCGCCGTTGCAGTCCAGCGGCCAACCCGAGATTTCGTCACAGAGTACCACCTGCAGGGGCTTTGAGCGCAGCTGCGATGCCGAACCGCCCGAACCGAGGAAGAAGATGCCGCCCGGATACTCCTTGCAGCCGGCAGTGTCGCCCGTGAAATACTGGTCCATCTTCATTGCCGCAAATGTCGGTGCAAGGCGCTGGCGTTCGAAATCTGCGGCCGCGTCGTCGGTGGTCTGGTAAAGGCCAATCGGGCACGGGCTCTGCAGCATGTAGTAGAGCGCAGTGTTGATCATGCACTCCGTTCCGCCGACCTGTGAGCCTTTCATAAAGGCGACGTCGCTGCATGGACTCTGCGGGCTGAGCATATCCATGATTTCGACCAGGTAAGGCGTGCGCTCATTGGTCCACTTGCCCTTCGAAGCGGACGCCTCGCCCGCCAAGAGTCGGTTTTCTGCAGCCCACTGGCTAATCGTCTGATCTTTGGGCGGCGTGAGCCCCTGAATCAACCCGCCAAGGCAGAAATCCACGTTGCCTGTATAAGGCAGCGTGTTTTCGAATTTCTGCGCAACGGCAGTCGGTTCTGTCAGCTGTTCAGACATCAGTCTAAAAAGTTCTCCGGAGTGCGGTCGCTCAAGTCCTTGAGCACCGTAATCGATTCCTTACGGATGATTTCGCCGATTTCGTGGTTAGAGTCCTTCATGGCCACGCGCAGCTTTTCAGCCTCGATTCCGGACATGCTTAACTGCTCCTGGATATGACCAACAATCTTCGGAGCAAGCTGCACGTACATGTTCATGACCTTTTCCTGGATCATGGCTCCAATCTGGTAGGCCTTCAGGAACACCGTCTGCTTGTCGACAAGGCGACCTTCAAGTTCGTCGGCCTTGAATTTTGCCACTCTAGCGTTGTGGAACTCTTTTTCGGCTCTCGAAACTTCGAATTCCTGACGTTCCTGCATCACGGCCCCTAGATCGAGTCCCTGGACTGGAGCCGAAACGGGCTTTGGTGCCTGCGGATTCTCGTTGGCAAGCACGTGCGCCATCGCCTGGGCATCGATGTTGTCGTAACCGGCGGCCATTTGCCCGCGAGTCGGAGTAGTAACCTTGCTGCGGTCCTTCTTGAGCGTCCACTGCTGCGCCGAAATTACCTTGTGGTAGCACTTTTCGCCACGCGAATTCCGGAAAGTGTCAAGCCGTCCCTTGGTAGTCGCCTTCGATACTGCCGCACCAGAGACACCGATCTGCTTGGCAAACTGGGCCCCTGTTTCAAGTTCTTCGTCCGGGTAGGAATGTTGATGGCGTTGGTAGTCCATTGTTAACCTCTAAACCAAGATTAACCGAAAACGCCGTTAAAGAGTTAATTTTGGTAACACGAAAAAATCACTCGGCAACCCGGGCCCCCGTTAACCCACCCGAAAATCTCAAAAAGTTGGATTCAAAGTCGCGCGCGCCCCCCCATCGGAGCGTCGCGAGTTGTAGCAACCCTTTTTGACGGGGGGCCTGGGGCGGGGGTGGGTGCCCCTGGACTTGATTAACTTTGAGTTTAACCGATTAACCTTTACGCAAGGCGGCAGGCCGAGCACACATCACAGACAACGCTCAATTGCAAGCATTCAAGCGGGCTTTGACGATTAACCGACGCGCAGGCATAAACCGCACGGACGGTTAAGATAGAGGTTCACAGCGCACGCGACGAAGCCGGAACAACGGCGTTAACCCACACGAACGGGGCGGGAGCCCACCCTGTCGTTAACTTGTTAACCGCTAAATTTGCGCAAATTTAGCCACTCGCCCACCCGGGCGCAAGCACTTTGCAGGCACCGCCACGGCCGCACAGCGCGGCCCACAGCGCTCTCTTTTGGCTGCCTGCATACGAGAATGCCCACGACGCGGGAAACAGCCCAGAGCGCGCGTAGAAGCCTTCAATCCATCATAAGGAATCAATGGTGCCCGCGAACATATTGGCTGCCACAGCGCACAAATATGCGCGACGATTGGCCATGACACTCGCATACACGAATGGCCGATACCCTGCGACAACGCCCAAAATGCGCGAAATTCGCGAAAGCGCGTGTGTTTGTCAAGAAAAGAAAATTTCAGTATGATTAAATACACTACTGAAAACACTCTCTGAAAATGGGTACTGATTCTTATCTATATATCTATAAGTAGTAATTAAAAGGAATTATAGATGTAGATTGAAGTAGCAATATGAAGATGCCCCAAAGTTAGTTGAAATTTCTGCAACCAAAAAGAAAAAGGTGGTCTCCAACTTGTAAATTTGGTTCAGCAAAAAAACACCAAGCAA
>NZ_FQYM01000034.1 GCF_900141705.1 Fibrobacter sp. UWP2 | reverse complement strand
GAAAAGAGCATGAAACTACTTGACAATGAAGCGCTAATAGCCTAGATTTACACCAGTTGGAGACCTGGATTTTCAACTAAAAAAGGGACAAATTCATTGCTGTTTATGATTATGATCTAAACAATAATAAAAAACTGAAAATTGTGGTTGAAAATAAAAAGCCAACAAGGAAAGATGGCGTTGATCAGCTAGAACTTTATCTTAAATTTTGCGAAGCCAGCATAGGCATTTGGTATAATGGAAAAGAAAGTGTTTATATTCATAAAATTGAAAAATCAGGGAATATAACTTTTGAAGAAATTCCCGCTTTTCCAAAGTTTGGACAGAAGCTCTCGGAAATAGGGTTTTACAAACGAAAGGACTTAAAAGGAACTCACAACCTAAAAGAAATTTTTTCTGAGCTAAGGGGCTACATCGTTGGCAATAGTGTTGGAGTTAATAGAGATGAAGAAATCGCAAAAGAAATAATTCATTTGATACTCTGTAAAATTTATGACGAACGCTTTACCAAACCTAACGAAATGGTAACCTTTAGGGCAAGTAAAGATGATTCAGATGATGAAATAAAAACGAGAATAGATTCTCTTTTCAAGAGTGTCAAAAAGAAATATAAAGATGTTCTTGATGAAAAAGATGATATTTCTTTTGATGGTCATACCCTTCGCTATATAATAGGAAAAATTCAGAATTATTGCTTGATGGATACTGACAGAGATACCATAGCAGATGCTTTTGAAGTTTTCATTGGCTATTCATTGAAAGGCTCTCAGGGACAATTTTTTACGCCTAAAAATGTTGTTAAAACCTTGGTCACTGCTGTGGCTCCAAATGCAAACGATGTAATAATTGATCCGTCATGTGGTAGTTGCGGATTTCTTGTTGAAGCTCTTAAATATGTATGGAGTGAAATCGAATGTGCCGCGGTTGAGTATGGTTGGAATGAATCCGCTGTTGCAGAAGAAAAGAAAACTGTTGGAATAAAGAATATTCGAGGAATTGAAAAAGACAGTTTCCTGACCAAAGTTGGAAAGTCGTATATGGCAATTCTTGGCGATGGGAAAGGGGGTATTTTTTGCGAAGACAGTTTGGAACAGCCCAAAAATTGGAATTCTCTTACGCGTCAGAATATAAAGCTCGAAACCTTTTCTATTTCATTTTCAAATCCTCCTTTTGGGAAAGACATTAAGGTGACGGGAAAAGAAAAACTTTCTCAATATGAATTGGCTTATAAAGTTACAAATGGAAAGCGTAAATTAGAAGACGAAGGAAATGTATCAACGCTTTTCTTGGAACGAAATTTACAATTACTTACAGATGGTGGTCGGCTAGCAATCATTCTTCCTGAAACATATTTTCACGCTCCAAAGCAAAAACATGTTCGGCAATTTTTGTTCAAGCACAATATTCAATGGATAATAGATTTTCCTCATAACACATTCCGTCCACACAACAATGCAAAGTGTATTGCGATTATTGTTCAAAAAAATATGCCTCAGCAGGAATATATTAATATGGCTGTCGCTGAATATATTGGCCATGATCATAATGGTAAAGCGATTTATGAAAGAGACGATAACGGTAATTTGACTAACACTATCAAGGATGATACCAGGTTTATTATGGATGAAATTAGGAGGCTGAATGGACATGCTCCTTTGAATCCTAAGTATACATTCACAATTGAGGCTCAAAGGGTTATTGAAAATGATATTTTGGTGCCTCGTTATTATTGGAGTTCTAAAGCAAAAGAAATTCAGAAAAAAGCTAAGTCGCAACAAATTAAACTCATTCCAATAAAGCAATTAATAGATGAAGGAGTTATTTCGTATTTTGACGGGAATGGTTCTCCCAAATCTGAATTTAAGGGAACGGGTGATTATCCATATATCAGAGTTAAAGATATTGTCAATTGGCAGATTTATAAAGATCCGACAGCATTTATTCCGCAGAGTGAGTTTGATGAATTATACGATGAAAGAAAAAAATTGAAACCCAAAGATATCTTATATGTTCGCCGTGGAAGCTATCGTATAGGTAGCGTTGCAATGGTTTCTCCATACGACATTGATGTAATATTGACTAGGGAAATTCTTGTTTTAAGAATTGAAGACTTGAATAATCGCTATGGCATAACGCCAGAATATCTTCTCTATGCTTTGTCTCATAAACTCGTGCAAGAACAGTCTGAAAACAAGGTGTTTATTGACACCACATTGCCGAATATTGCTAGTAGGTGGCAGGAATTATTCATTCCTATTTACGAGAATAAAGAAATATTTGAATCGATAAAACAAAAAACTTGTTCTGTTGTTAGTAATCAATGGAAAGCTTTGAAAGAAATGGCTGATTTCCGAAAGAACTTTGATTTGCACAATACCTGATAAAAAAGGCTGGACAGTCTGTCCGTTGAGTTGGATTGAACCAGAGGTTCGCAACCAATTCAATTACGTTAGGGATAGTGACCCCTTGGGGACAAGACCCGCGTAGCGGGGCTTGGTTCTGGAAGGTGAGCGGCAAGCACAAGCGCCGCCGATTGCCCCCAGAATATAGCCCGACCGCACATATATGTGCGGGAACGCCCATATAATCCCTCCTGGAAGCTGTTATAATAGCCTTTTCTAAGCAGAAAAGGCTCAAAAATTGCGTTTTTGCCCCTAAAAAACTATATTAGGAGTATTACGGCATCAAGGAGCCCCTATGACAACGACAAAAAGCATTGATTCTTACAGATTGACGGACTTGGAAGAGCCGACCGATGAAATGCTTGCCCAAATTATGAGGGAAGCTGCCGAAGACGCCCGCAAGGCCAATGCAGACGCCACCAAACGTTTTTTCGACGAAATTGAAAAAGCTGCCGCAACCATCCGTTAACAGGGCTATTATGGCAGAGGAACATCGTCCAGTACTTATTGTCGTTGCCGGTCCTAACGGTTCGGGAAAAACGACCATAACTTCGAAGATTCTTAGGCACGAATGGCTAGAAAATGCAGTCTATATCAATCCGGACAACGTGGCCCAGGAACGCTTTGGGGACTGGAATTCTCCTGAAGCGGTTCTTGACGCAGCCCGCTATTGCAAATCCTGGCGCGAAGAATCTCTAAAAAATCATCAAAGCCTTATTTTTGAGTCAGTTTTTTCTTCTGACGAAAAAGTCGACTTCGTTTGCCGCGCAAAACAGCAGGGATATTTCATTCGCTTGTTTTTCGTCGCAACATCGCACCCGTCCATCAATGCAGCAAGAATTGCAAAGCGAGTGATACAGGGCGGCCATGATGTCCCTATTGTCAAGATTATTTCCAGATACCAGAAATCCATTTTCAACTGCAAGAAGATAATTCCTTCAGTGGATCGTCTTTATGTTTATGACAATTCGATTGAAGACCAGGACGCTTCGCTTTTATTCAGAATGTCGGATGGAAAATTGGTAAAGAGCTATACAGATAACATTCCTCAATGGGCGATGACGATTCTCAAGTAGCGGAGTACATTCGAACATCAAGCATCTAAAAAAGTCGTCCCTTGCGGGGCAACCATTTGCCTATCTCAACACCACACGCTTCGTTTTCGCATTGCCGCATTTGACCATATACACACCGCGGCTTAAGCCTGCGTTTGTCATGGCATTGCGGAGATCGCCGATATGTCCGGCTTGGAATTCGCCGATGAACGCGCCGAGCGGGCTAAATACTTTATATGTACTTTGAAGGCTTTGGGGCGCAGCATGCGTCCCGAAGGCAATTGCATCGGTAGAGTCTGAAGGCGGTTCTACCTTTGGCTCCTGCCACAGAACGAATTCGACTGTCGTTGCACTGCGGGCCGGAACGCTGAAACTGCACTTTGTATCGTCGACTTTGACTTCGGTTCCTTCTTTGAGGTTGCTATTGTCGTCGGTGACATAGGGCTTGAAGCTTCCAATTTTTGTGTTTCCGAAATCAAAGTCCGCCTTGAATTCCTCGTTCTTGGAATTGAGAATGACGACTGCGATTTTCGTCTTGAGGGAGTCGCGGTAGGCAGTGACCTTTACATCTCTTTCGGGATTCTTGGTAGCGTCGATTCTCCAGGAGCCGGGTCGCGCGAAGCGGCTGAAGTTCCCCATGACCCAGAGTCGCTTGGTAGGCTCCACATTGTCGGGGTTGCCTTGTCCTTGCGGCCAGAGGGCTCCGTTGCCGCAACTGGCTTCGCTGCAGGAATAAATCCACCAGAAATGCCAGGCGTTCATGTTCGCAATAGTCAGGGCGTCATGGATTACGCCTGCAACGCGGAGAGCACTTCCCATGCCCACGTCTTCCTTGTTACTTCCAAGATCATAAACTTCCGTTTCCCAGAATTCCTTGCCGGCTTCGTGGATTTCGGGATAAGCCGCCGGGTCTCCGCCGTATTCGTGCGTCCCGAAAATGTCCGTATATTTCAGGGCGGCGGGATTGTTGAAGAAGGCTTTTTTGTAATTGGGGAATCCGTACCAGTTGATGGCTTCGGTGCCAATGATTTTGATGCCCGTGGTATCGAGGGTGGGGCCAAGGTAGTCGCCTACCCAACGTGCCAATTCATCGGGTTCGTAGTGGTTGTCGCCGGTGCCGTCGGGCTCGTTTTGCGACGAAATTGCATATAGATTAACGCCAGCCTTCCGCATGTCTTGCGTAAACTTCAAGATGGTGTTGGCCCAGTCCTGAGCGTGATTGAAATCCAGGTGCTTTTTGTCGCCGTCGTAATTTACAGTATATTTGGACGTCCATGGGGCAGCCCAGACTTTGACGCCGTATTCACTTGCTTTTTTGGCGATACTCGTTTCAGATGTGGTACCGTCCGGGGCGATACGGATGCGGTGCAGCGTAAGCCCGGCGCCACTGGTGGAGTCCCAAAGGAAGGCGGCATTCTTGTCGGTGATGGAACCGGCCCATGCCGAGGCAGCCCCAAAGCCGCTGATGCGCTGGTATTCCTTGCCGATATCTACGTTAATCGTTGCCGCACTGGCGAGGGTGCCCAAAAACGCGACAAAACCTGCAAAAAAGGGAAATCCCTTAATTGAAAACGACATAAAGCCTCCCATGCGAACTTTACTTACTATAAAATAAGTTGAAAAATTCGCTTAATATAGGGCTTTATTCGAATTCGTTTTGATAAATTGACAACAGAGTGATGTATTTATCCGGATTCGCTCAACAACAAAGATTACTTCTTTTCCCGAATCCGCTTGTAGAAGCTTTCTGCCTTCTCAGTATCGCCCGCGTTCGAGAACACGTGACCCACGTTCTCGGCACCGATGCGTCCCTGGGAATTGCCAGCGAGCCACGCCTTCATGTAGCAATCGAAGGCCTCGTCGTAGCGCTTTTGCGTAAAGTAAATTTGTCCCAAATCAAGATTCAAGTCCGCCTTGCCCTTGCCGTGGCGGAGGCCCTCCTCCAGCGTGAATATGGCCATCCACGGGGAGTTCTCCTTCACGTACATCTGCGCAAGGTAGCGGCGTGCCGAAACATTCTCGGGGTCCATCAACAACCCGTTCTCCATCTCGTTCAGCGAGAGCCTCGTGGAGTCCATGCTGCGGTAGTAATAGGCAAGCGTAAAATGAACGTCGGCGCCCGCGGTGGCGGTCATCTGAAGCGCATTCCGCAAAGTCTTGATGGCGTATTCGTAATCGCCCAGTTTCTCGTAGACCTCGGCAAGGCCGTACCACGCGTCCATGCGGTCCGGGTTCAGCTGCAAAGCCTTCTCAAAGTGCTTTTGAGCAAGCGTCCAGTCACGGCCCTTCAAATAGCACTCGGCAATCGCAAAGTGAACGTGGTCCGATTCAACACCGAGTTCAATCGCGCGTCTGTAGGCGGCAATGGCCTCGCTCGCATCGCCCGCCAGGTAATAGAGGTCGCCCAACAGCATCCACGCCTTCTCAAAGTTCGGCAAGAGTTCCACGGTACGGCGATACGCGACCATCGCGACCTGCTTGCGGTCGAGCTGCACCAGGGAGTTCCCTAAATTGAACCAGGCGAATGGTTCGTAACGCCCCTCGTCAATGGCAGCCCGGTACAGGGGGACGGCCTCCTTGTACTTTCCCTGGTCATAAAGCTCATTCGCCTTGAAGAAATAATCCTCCGCCGGGAACGCTTGACCCACAAATAGCAACAGCAATAGGAGCAAACGACCGCCCAATGCGAAGCGAGCCCACACCCCAAAGCGAAGCAACCTCATAGCGGACAACCTATTTGACAAAGCGGAACTCCTTCGTGGCCTTTTGCGCCACAGGGTATCCGCCAAGCTGGGCGGGGCTGAATTTCCATTGACGAACCGCCTTCAGGGCTTCTACATCAAATCCGTACCCAGGCGGGTCCTGGCTCATGACGCTCGCCTGGGCCACGTCGCCGTAGACGTCTATCACGATCATCACCTTCACGTAACCCGAGACACCAAGGCGTTTCGCCTTATCGGGGAACTTGGGCTGGGTCTCTTTAAGAACCTGCGCCTGCTCGTCGACCTCGCCCGCCTCGTAAACCACGTTCTCCATGGAGCCCGTCCCCACGGCAACGCCATCGCCCGCGGCACCGCGTGCCAGCGACAGATCCATCTGGAAATTCTGGCTGCGGTTCATGCCCGCATGACTCGAGATCTTGAACGGGTTCGGGTTCACGATAGTCCGCAACACCTTCTGCTTGACCTCGGGCTTATTTTCGCTCACCAGGACTTCCACCTCGGTCACCTTCTCAAGTTCCTTTTCGGTCTTGACGCCCTTGTCAAAAAAAAGGGCGTTAATAACCGGGATCGCCAAAAAGAACACCGCACTCACCACAAAGGAGAGCACGACGGCAAGCGGGTAGCGGAAATATTTGGCAATGAAGTCGAGCATAGTTCCAGAGTTAATAGTTCTGAGTTACTAGTAACTAATTTATTCCTCCTTATTCGCAGAAATTGATACCTTGCGAACTTTAGCGAGGTTGCACTCGTCCAAAATGTCCACCACGACACCGTTGGGGGCATCACGGTCGCTCACGATAATCACCGGACGGTCCGGAGCCTCGGCCATCATTTGACGCAGCACTGTCTGCAGTGTAGACAAATTCACCTGGGTTTCGTTAATATGGATTGTTCCCTGGCGCGTCACGCCAATCAAGATGCTCTCCTTGGCAAGTTCCTTCGCAGAACTCGCCTTGGGCTTTGTCACGTCGACGCCCGTCTCGCGCGTGAACGTGGACGTCACGATAAAGAAGATGAGCAGGATGAACACCATGTCGAGCATGGGCGAAACATCGATGCCGCCGGACTCATGGGTGCGTTTACGGATAAAACTCATTTTTCCTCCTTCGAAGGAGCCGGGGCATCACCCCCTTCAAAACAATAGGCTTCGTACTTGAGGGCTTCGCTCCAGGCATCGTCCTCAACGCGTTCCACGCGGCTCGCAAGGTAGTTGTAAGCAAGCATCAAGGGGAATGCAACAAGCAAGCCCGCCTGCGTGGTAAGGAGCGCTTCCGAAATCCCGTCGGCCAAAAGTACAGGGTTCCCGAAACCAAACTGTTGAATGGTCTCGAACGTATGCACCATGCCGGAAACCGTCCCCAAAAGGCCGAGCATCGGGGCAAGCGCCGCACAGGTAGAAATCGTCCTGAGCGACTTCGAGAGGTTCGCCGAAATCCCGTGGCGGGTCGCCTCCATGGCGTTTCTCACCGCGTCCGGACCTTCGGCACGGTACTTGCGAACGTCCTCGACCAGCGCGAGGAAATACCCGGACTTGTTGCGACGCAAGCGTTCGTAGGCAAAGTCGTCGCCCCGCTTTTGCAGGTTCTTCCAAAAGCCCGAAATGGAGCCCCTCTTGAGCATAAAGTAGTAGCCGTAACGTTCCATCATCAAAAACCACCCGACCCAGCCGAGCACAAACAACGGCGCCAAGACCCAGCCTCCACGCAGGAGCAAGTTCAACGCGGTTTCAATGACGGAGTATTCGGCAGCCACTTAAACCTCGGATTTTTCCTTGATCCAAATCGCGTTCAAAACCGCCAAGGCAGACTTTTCCATGCGGGTACGCAGGGCGTCGGCCCTGTTCACTAAAAACGTATGCAAAAGTTGGAGCGGAATCGCCACAATGAGGCCGGCCTCGGTCGTCACGAGGGCAATCGAGATGCCGCCCGCCAAAAGCTTGGGGTCGCTGGTGCCGTGCATGGTGATTACGTCAAAGAGCTCAATCATGCCCATCACGGTACCCAAAAGCCCAAGGAGCGGTGCGGTCGACGCAAACACAGAAATCCAGCTGAGACCCTTCTCGAGTTTTGGCACCTCGCCCGCAAAAAGCACTTCCAAAGCCTTTTCGGCAGAGGCGCGGTCCGTGTAGTCCTTGCAGAGCACGGTCCTCAAGGTCTTTCCAACTACCCCGTAGCACTTGAGCGAGAGCTTTTTAGCCTTCTCGATATCGCGGTCAAACAACGCCTTGTGTACGCGTCTTGCCGAGATGCGCCCGAACGACGCCTTGGCAAGCCAAGCGAAACGCCACAGGAACATCAACACGCCTAGCACGAACAACGCGGCAATCGGGTACATCAAGATGCCACCGTCCTTGAAGAACTGCTTAAAGTCATCCTTCCAGGTGGTCTCGGTATGGTTGGCGAGCTCGCTCGAGAGTTCGGTACTCAAAAGCACATCCACGGGCACCATCACAAAAGCGGAATCGTTCACGTTGGCAAATACCTTGGCGATGCCGGCCTTGGTCTCGGTACTCAAGTTCTCTTGCCAGCTGAAGGTGCGCTTCTTTTCGCCCGCCACCGGGAGCATCATTGCCGACGGATGGAACCCGTTGATGTCGGTCACGCCCGCCATCTGCAGAGCGTAGAGCCCGCCCAACCGCATGCGGTCGCCCTGCGCCACCGATGAGCCGAACATGAGGTCGGCCTTTTCGACCTTGGTTTCGCGAGTAAAGGCCATCTCAGACTTGGCGACCTCAAGCACCGACTTCGCAATGCGGAGCGGATCGTCGCGGTAAAGGGACATTTCTTTTTTCGCCTTGTTCTGCACCTCAACGCGTTCCGCCACTTTGAAGGGAACACCGCTCTCCTGGAACTTAGCCAGAGTCTCGAGGCGTTCGGGGCCGGCGGCAAGGCTCAAGAATTCGGCACGGGCTTTTTCGGCAGAAAGCTTCACCTGCGCGAGGTCCTCCCTCGCCACGCGAACATCCTCAAACAGTCGGGCACGTTCCGACATGAGGGCGTCCACCTTCTCCTTATTTTCCTGATACTTTTCGTTAAAGAGTTCGCGTTCCTGGTTCGCCGTTTCGCGGTCCTTCCAACGGGCGGCCACAGCCATGTCACGCTTTTTGCGGGCCTCTTCCAAGTCCGCCTTGGCGCTATTGAGTTCCGCGCGCTTTTTTACGGCGTCAATGTCGGAATTCTGCTGTGCATGGACTGCGGGAGCAAAAGCCACAAGAGAGGCTATCAAGACGAAAGCCCCCATTCCCCATTTCACATTACACATTCCACACTTCATCATTCAGCCTCCTTCGGGATGGAGACCGGGATCATGACGAGCCTAGGCGCCGTCTTCCCTTCGGCAACCTTCATCACATCCTTGAGGACAGTCCTCATCGCAAGGTCATCGGACACGTTCTTCCAAGCGTAACCGCCGTCGGCGGTGTGCGAAAGCCACAGCACGTCGTTGCCGTCGTTGCTCACAAAAACAGACGCCACCGCGCCGTAACGCAGGTAGGTGCCGGGGACATTGCGGGCGTCGACCTGCAAAAAGCCCTTCCACACTTCGGTTGTGTAGCCCAGGCGGATACGGTCGTAAAAGACTTCCAAAGTGCGGTTCAAAGCGTCGTCCGCCTCGATCACGCCCTTGTGCAGCTGGTCGGC
Source organism: Fibrobacter sp. UWP2 (assembly GCF_900141705.1). Classification (NCBI taxonomy): domain Bacteria; kingdom Pseudomonadati; phylum Fibrobacterota; class Fibrobacteria; order Fibrobacterales; family Fibrobacteraceae; genus Fibrobacter; species Fibrobacter sp. UWP2. The sequence continues at coordinate 13,518 of NZ_FQYM01000034.1, read as the reverse complement.
GATTTCCTTGACGCTGTTCACGGTCTCCTCGTTCCTGTACGGGAAGTCCGACTCGAACACGGGCACCAGGGAGTCGATAACCTTGGCAAAGGACTCGTTGTACTTCGCCTTGCGGTTTTCGAACCACTTGACCGTGCCAAGCGTCTTTTGACGTGCCTCGGAGATGTGGTTGAGCTCCGCCTTCAGCGAATCGATTTCGGCCTTGAGCGTCTTGTTTTGCGAGCTCAGCGCCTGGACCTTTTTGCGGCCCACCTCAACGAACTCGGCATGACGCTTCTTTTCGGCGTCGTGAAGGGATTTTTCGCGGGCAGTCTCCGCCTCGACAGCCTTAATCTGCCGACGGACACTCTCCACCGTTTCCTGGGCTGCGGCCATGACGCTGGCCAATCCCAGACAAAGGAAAACTTTTAGGAAGCGACTCATTTTCATATGGCAAATAAAATACAAAATTGCACTAAAAAACCCCTGCTTTTGACAGAGGTTTTCGTAAAATTTGCAAGAAATCGCAACTTTTTTTGATTACTTCTTGGAATCCTTAAAATATTGCGGGGTGTTCTTGGCGCCAGCCTTCTTCAAGGCCTTGATGAGACGCGGGTAACCTTCGTTGGTAGCCCAGTCGAGCACAGAGTAGCCCTGGCCGCACTTGGCGTTCACATCGACACCCTTGCCAATGAGGAACATCATGGCGTCGTAGTTGCCCGACTTGACCGTCCAGTGAATCGGGAGGTAGCCGTCGGCGCTGCGGTTTTCGAGCGGGGCGCCGGCTTCGGCCAAGAGTTCAAGCATGTCGACCTTGCCGGACTTGGCAGCAATCAGCACTGCCGTGCCCAGGTTCTGCGGGTCAGAGCCTTCGGTCTTGAGCTGGGCGAGCAGGCGCACCACGGCGTCCTTCTGGCCCATCATCACGGCATTGTCAATCACCGGTTCACCGTTACCGTTGCGAACGTCCGCCTTGGCGCCATGGTCAAAGAGGTAGTTCAAAACCATCACATTGCCTTTATTGGCGGCGATGGCCACAGCGTTGTTACCGTTGTCGGCAGGCTGGTCAATTTCGTAAGAAGCCTGGAGGAAGAGAGTCATCTTTGCCGTGTCGCCACTAGCAGCAAACGAAACAAAGTTGTTCGGAGTGAAACCGATTTTTTGCTTGGTAAGGTACTTACGTACAGACTGCGGATCGTTCGGATCCATGGTGTCGTCACAGGCCGCGAGGGTCAACAAACCGGCAGCACAAAGGCAAAGCAGGGATTTCTTCATTATAAACTCCTATAAAAAGGAAAAAATTGATTTCTGCCACTAAAATTACACTTTTTTTAGCAAATTTATCAACGAAAAAAACTTTTTTCTTTAAATAATTTAAATTTGCACCCATGAGTAAACTTTTCTTTTCGTTTTTGGCTGTAGCAGCCTCCCTTTCCCTTGCAGACACCGTCTACATCGACAACTCCATGGCCGCTGCCGAACGCAGCGACACCGAGACCTACGAGGAACGCGTTTCGGTGGGTCCCTACATCGAGTTTACCAACATCAAAGCCAAGAACATCAACTCCAGCTACAAGGTCAATAACCGCAAGTACGACATTGAAGTGAGCAACACCTTCACCTATGGTGCCGCCGGCAACCTCCCCTTCAACAACTACGTGGGTTTCTACATCATTGCCGCCTACCAGTTCTTAGGCGTGAACTACAAAGACCGCAATTCGGCGGAGGCCTACGAAATCCTCGACTCCATGATGGTAAACGACCTCATGTTCGAAAACGACGTGGACTCATCCGACATCAAGGGCCACCACCAAATCCATACCGTCATTTTCCAGATTGGCTTTGACGCGGGCTTCCCGCTCTACAGCAGCTACAACTACCAGACCATGGTCAAGCTTTTCGCCTTTGGCGGCGGCATCGCCGGCAAGACGTTCTTCCAAAACGAATCCAAGTTCCTCGCCCCGCCCATCTTTGGTTACGCCTACGGCCTTGGCCTGCGTGCCGCATTCCAGCGAGCGACCCTCTCGGGCGGCGTGCGCAACTCGCACGAGTACTTCCATGCCTACTACGAGCGCCCCATTTCCGAGAACAAGGACGGCGAAGAGTTCATGCTGGATTTCGACAACTACTTCCAGCCTTTCGTGAACTTCACTATTTCCTTGTTCTAACGACAGGCTCGCTCTAGTTCTTTTTGATTTTGAGTTTGTCTCCGATCTTGATTTTGGTATCGGAGAGACCGTTCCATTTTACAATATCTTCGATTGTCACCTTGTATTGGCGGGCAATGTCCCAAAGGCCTTCGCCCTTGGTCACTTCGTGGATTACAAATCCGTCGTCAGCCTTGGTTGCAGGCGCCGGAGCGGCCTTCGTAGCCGCCTTCCCCGCCACCTTGAGTTTTTGGCCCGGGTAAATCGAGGTGGACTCGCCCATGTTGTTGAGCGTCTGGATATCGGCAATGGTCGTGCCGCACTTTTTGGAAATGCCAAACAGGTTGTCGCCCGACTGCACCGTGTAGGTGTCGCCGCTGCACTGGGGCGCAGGCTCGGCCTTCTTGACGCCCTCCGATTTGGCCACCGGTTTCTTTTTGGCCTGCACAAATTCGGGAATCACCAGGGAGTCGCCCACACTCAGGCGCTTGGTAAAGCCGTTGTTCGCCTCCAAAAGGAGCACCACTGGGACGCTGTATGCCTTGGCGATGGCGGCATAAGTGTCGCCCGCCTTCACGGCGTACTTTTCGCCCTTCTTGAGCGCAGGGCGTTCCACCTGGGCGGCTTCCTCGGCAGGCTTGAGTTCCGGCTTCGACACAAAAATGGTATCGCCCTGCTTTACAAGTGCCGCGGCGTCCATCGAGTTCCAGGTGCGGAGCGCCTCCTGCGAAACGCCAAACAGGCGGGCAATCGAGCCCAGGTTGTCGCCCAGCTTCACCACATAGGTCTTGACCTTGGTGGGCTTTTTGCCGGTGGACTTTTTAGGCTTCACCTTGATGGGAATCAAAAGCGACTTGCCCGCACGGATGCGGTCGTTCTTCATGTCGTTCGCCTGCTTGAGTTCCGTAATCGAAATGCCGTAGGAGCGGGCAATGACGCCCAGGGTCTCGCCGCGCTTGACCTTGTGGTGGTGCCAGCTCGAGAAGTTGTTCTTCTCCATCTTGTCGTAGCCCTCCACAAAGGCGCTACGGGTGCCCACGGGCAGGCGCAGCAGGTAGCTGTCCTTGTTCGGGGGCGTGCACCACTTGACCAGTTCCATATTCAAGGTGCGCAGCGTATCCTCGGGCACTTTCAACAACTTGGCGACTTCCTCCAGGGGGAAGGAATCAAACACCGTCACCGTATCAAAGTCGGGCAAAGATTGCTTTTCGACCTTCATGTCGTAATGCTCGGGGAAATGCCCAATCACCATCGCCGCCAAAATGCGCGGCACGTAGCGCATAGTCTCCTTGGGGAGCGCCAAATCCCAATAAGAGACGACCTTCGTGGTGTCCCTGGTGGAATCCGCCATCATCTCTTTTACCAGGCGGCGCACGCGGCCCTCGCCGCAGTTGTACGACGCCATCGCCAGGAGCCAGTCTCCAAACTCGTCATGCAGGCGCTTTAGGTACTTGAGTGCCGCCACAGTGGCCATTTCGGGGTTGCGACGCATATCCACCCAGTAATCAACCTCGAGCCCGTAGCGCTTGCCCGTCTCGGGGATAAACTGCCACATGCCCGACGCCTTCGCGCGGCTGTACGCCTTCACCTTGAACCCGGACTCGACCAAGGCCAAGTAAATGAGGTCCTTGGGCATGCCCATTTCTTCCAATTTCGCATAAATTAACGAATCGTACGCCGTCTTGCGATTCAGGGAGCCCTCGGTGAACTTGCGGGCGCCGTTCGTCATGTAGTAAATCTCTTGCATCACACGCTCGTTGAACTCCACCGGGAGCGTAAACTGCTTGACGTCCACCGTATCGAGAAAGTTCTCTATCACCTGCAGGGCGGCGCTGTCGGCATCGCTCTCGTCCAGGGCGTCAATGCCCTCGATCGACACGTCGTTCTGCTTAAAGCTCTCGGCATCGACGCTAATGTCGGCCACGTTCGGGTACACCTCGTCCAAGGCCCGCACAATGCGGAGCGGCATCACGGAGCGGTAGGCCGAGTCCTCGGCGGCGCTCACGTTGCGGTAAAGGGAATCGTATTTTTCTGAAACAAGCTGCCTAAGCGACTCGTCCAAGTAGTGCCTCGCCAAAAGCCATTCCTGGTTGTCCATGGCCTGGAGGGCGTACTGGTAATAAGTCCACGAGGGTCTAATCGCAATGGAGTCAGAGACCTTCTCCTTGAGGGCCGCTTCGGCGTAAGAAACCGAATCCGGCACCTCCGGTTCGACCGAGCTGAGCACAGGAGACGGTTGGACAACCTGCTTTGGAGAGCAAGCCGCCAAAAAAAGAACCGAAACGCCTACCGCAAGCAGGCGAAACAGTTTAAGAAGGTCAATCACTGATCGTAGTCCAAATCTTCGGCGTAGTCCGACCAAATTTGGTCGCGCTTGAACGAAGGCTGGTCGAAGTCTACCTCCTCGTCAACTTCTTCCTCTTCTTCTTCAATCTCTTCGGGTTCCTCTTCCGTGAACGGAACAGGAGCGTCAAATCCATCATTTTTGGGACGGCGGCCACAATGGTAAGCAAAATTCGACATAGAACCTCTCTTCTTAGTGCATCACCTTTTGAACACCGAACAGGATGACCCCGCACATCACCACAGAAGCGACTATCTGGAGCAGGATGATAATCCGGTTCACTCGATATGCCTTTTGCGACTTCCTGTGCCAGGATGGCAAACCAGTTTTCTGTTCACGGTTCTGCATTTGGAAAGGAAATATATACATAATCTTTTGTTTGCCAATAGGGAAAATGAAAAATTTTTTAATTTCATAGGGTGTTTTTGAGGAAATTATTCATTTGTTTGTCCCTGACGGCCTCTCTGCTGTACGCGCAGACCGGAATCGGGTTCAGCAACCACGGCATCAGGGTGCCCTCGGCCTTTACCCTGCAGCAAGGTTTTGTCTTTTTCTCGGGAAATTTCGAGACCGTAAGCGACGGCAATCCTCTGGCCATGGACGGCTACAAAAACACCGAAACGGGCGCCAAGACCGACCTCACCGACCAAGCAGCCTCCTCGGGCGGTTCCATCCAGGTGGGCTACGGCGTATTTGATTTCCTGGAACTAGGACTTTCGCTCCCCCTCTACTACGAAGGGCACGTCACCGGCACAAGCCTCGACGGCATCGCCATGGGCGACCTCCAGGGCAGGGCTAAGGTCAACATCCCGCTCGGGCTCCCCATTTACCTAAGTTTCGAGGGTAGCGCCTACGCCCCCACCGGCAACGAAGACCTTGGCTTCAGACCGCGCCACGCCTGGTTCCTGAACGAATACGGCAACAGCCACGCCTACACCGCGGGGAATTTCTCGGTGGCAGGCACCGCCTTCCTCACCTTTGACTTCTTTGGACTTTTGCTGTGGAACAACTACGGCGGCTACCTGACCACCCTGGGCGACGGCGCCGACGTCGTGCTCTGGGGCTCGGGGTTCGAACTGTTCCCCGACAAAATGATAAGCCTCATCGCCGAAATCTCGGGCGAAATGAGAATTGGCGAACTGAACAAATTCTCTACCCTTTGGAACGAGCCCGCCCGTTTCACGCCTGGGCTGCGCCTGCACCTGCCGAACCGCCTCGACATCTTGGTGGGTGCCGACATCGGCATCGACTTTTTGCGCGGCCGCAAGATCAAGAACGGCATCAAGCTCTCCCGCAAGGACAAAGAACAGACGATTGAGTACTCTGTGCCCAGCGTCCCCGAAATCGGCTTTGCTTTCGCCATTACCAAGACACTTGACTTCAGCTGGAAGGACAGCGACCGCGACGGCGTCGCCGACCGACTCGACATGTGCCCGGGATCCTCCTTCGGCGTGGTGGTCAACAACCGCGGTTGCCCTGTGGACCAGGACCAGGACGGCGTACTAAACATCGTGGACGACTGCCCCGACACCCCGTTCGGCATCGAGGTGGACTTTTTGGGCTGCCCCGTAGACGAGGACAAGGACGGCGTACCCGACTACCGGGACAAGTGCCCCGCCACGGACTCCGGCAAGGCGGTCAACAAGGACGGCTGTGTCCAGGACTCCGACGACGACGGCGTGGACGACAACAACGACCTTTGCCCCGATACCTCGCCCGAGGAGCAGGTGAACACCTCCGGTTGCCCCATTGATGACGACCACGATGGTGTTCTCAACGAAAAGGACAAGTGCGAGGGCACGCCCAAGGGACGTTCCGTGGACCTGGAAGGTTGCCCGCTGGACTACGACCACGACGGCGTGCCCGACGAGCTGGACAAGTGCCCCAACAGCAACGTGGGCGAATACGTGGACGAGAACGGCTGCCCTGCCGATACCGACCACGACGGCGTTCCCGACATCAAGGACCAGTGCGCCGACACACCCGAGGGATTCTCGGTCGACATGACCGGATGCCCCTCGGACCACGACAACGACAGCATCCCCGACGACCTCGACAAATGCCCCAACACGGTCGCAGGCGCGCCTGTTGACTCCATCGGCTGCCCCGTCGACACCGACGAGGACGGCGTCGCCGACTACCTCGACAAATGCCCCAACACCTTCCCCAACGTCCTTGTCGACGGGCAAGGCTGCCCGTACAACGGCAAGCTGAACCTCGCCGTCATCGCCAAGCAAATCCGCTTCAAGGGTGGTTCGGCGAACATGCTCAACTCCTCGTACACGGCCATAAACGACGTCATCGAGCTCATGAGGCGCTACAAGTTCAACCTGGAAGTCACTTGTTCCGCCAGCGGTGCCAACGCCCAAGCAGTCTCTGAAGAACGTGCCAAAGCCATTGGCGACGTCCTCAAAATCAAGGGGTTCGGTCCCGACAAGGTGAAAATCGAGGCGGTCGGCGCGGCGGCGCCCGCCGGCGTAAAACTCAACGCAGTGGACATCCAGAGATGATCAACACAACCCTTTGCTACATTGAGCGCGACGGCAAGTACCTGCTGCTGCACCGCGTCAAAAAAAAGAACGACATCAACAAGGACAAATGGATTGGCATTGGCGGCAAGTTCGAGGAATGGGAATCCCCCGAAGACTGCATTCGCCGCGAAACCCTCGAGGAGACAGGCCTCACGCTCGTCCGTCCGCGCTACCGCGGCATCGTGACCTTCATTAGTGACGGCATGGACCAGACCGAGTTCATGCACCTGTTTACCGCAACCGAGTTCGAGGGACCCCTCAAGGAATGCGACGAGGGTGTGCTGGAATGGGTCGAGAAGGCCCGGGTCAGGGAACTCCCCCACTGGACAGGCGACCTGATCTTTTTGGACCTTCTGGAACGGGGGGCGCCTTTTTTTTCGCTCAAGCTGACCTACAAGGGCAGTACGCTCACCGAGGCAATTTTGGACGGGAAGCCTTTATCCCTAGAAAAATGGAAGTAAAAGTTCCAAAAAGCCATTTTAGACTTGATTTTCGTCACATTTCTAAAAAAGTTTTACCATTACCCCTTTTCAAAACGGGGAAAATTTTCAATATTTAATAATACTCCAAACCAACCCCATAGAAGTCGGTCCCCAAAAGGGCCGACTTCTTACTTTTTTGACGAGCTTGGGCAGCCCTGACTATTATTTAGCGTCGCGAAGCGACTACCATTTAGCGAGGGCAGCCCTGACTATTATCTAGCGTCGCGAAGCGACTACCATTTAGCGAGGGCAGCCCTGACTATTATTTAGCGTCGCGAAGCGACTACCACTTAGCGAGGGCGTTTGCGATGATCAGGTCCTGGAGCTTCTCGATGGCCCTAGCCTGCCCATGGCGGTCCTCGGTCTCGTTTGATGCCACGTCGTAAGTCCCGTCGGCCGAGAGCGACTTGCTCTCGTAAATAATGCGGTCCTTCACGTTGTCGTAGAACTTGACGCTCACGCGGATGGTCACGCGGTAGGTTTCCACGTCGCTATTGCTGTTGTAGTTCTCTGGCTTGTTGGTGTAGCTGAGCAGCACAATTTCAAAGTCGGCACTAGCGTCCTCGTTCACCAGGCGCACACCGCCAGCGTTCTTGCGGAACATCTCCACCACGGCGGTATGAATGTCGTTCGCCAAGACCGGGTCCAAGGTCTTGTCCTCGACCTCGTGGATGTGAACCGTCTTGATGTGGCTCGGGAGCGTAGACGCCGTAAAGCTGTAGCAGCCCGTCAACGCAAGCATGGCAAACAGGCTCAATGTGCACAAGGCGAAAAATTTCTTTAAACCGAGAATCATTAACGCAAATTTAGCTTTTTTTTACCCCGCGAAGGATTCTTTGGAAAATTCGGGTATTTTTAGGGCTGAACATAAAAAAAATCCACCTAATTCAAGGATTTTCCCTTGTTTTAGGTGGATTTTTCAACTTAAGCGGATATTTTCAAATTACTTTACAGCAACAATCTTTTTGACGTTACCGCTCTTCACCACATACAGGCCCTTGGTCAGGTTCATCGTGCTCAACTGAGCCTCCACTTCACCCACGTGAGTCCCCTTGAGCTTGCAAACAAAAGCTCCCGTCGCGCTGTACACGCTGTAAGTCTTTGCCGAAGCCACGACCTGACGCTGGCTGTGAATACCGGTAATGTCGCTCGCGTCGATTTTTGCAAGCACAACGTTGTCGATGAACACGCTGCCCGTGGCAAGTCCCGCATTGATGGAGATGCGAGCATCTTCGTCGGTAGCCTCGTTCATGGTGAACTTGATCTCAAAGTTCTTCTTTTCGGTGCCGAGTTCGAAGGTCTTCGCCTCGCCCAGGTAGCTGGTCCAGGGGTCGGTATCCTTCTCGAGGTTCACTTCGAGCGTCCTCGCCGCAGAAGCGTAGGCATCGAAAGTGAGCTTGTAGCTCTGGCCCTTTTCGTAATGCAGACCCTTTTGAATCATTTGGACATCATAGGCGTTGGTACCAACTTTGGTCACGTTGATTTCGGCCATGCCATCGGTCAACTTAAGCGAACCTTCGCCGCTATGCTGCTGCAGAGTCCAGCCCGCGAGCTTGAGGGAATCCGAGAAAGTTCCGTTAAATACGGTGTCCCTGTTGGTCGGAACTTCGATGGCTGCAGCAACGCCATCCAGAGAATACTGTTTCACAAAATTCCAGATATCCGAGACATCCGCCTTGGACGGGCTATGCATACGGCCCTCGAGTTTCAAATGCTTCACGTAGACACCGTCATCGCACGGGCCCCAGGAATAGAGCGTAGCCCTGTTCTCGCTATTCGGGTGGTTTTCCTCGACTTCCGCCTGCGCGGGGCAGTTGAACTGCTGGCGGTAACTCTTGAGGTTGTTTTCGAGATTGTTGTAACCCACCACGTCGTCCTTGGTTCCATGCGTATGGAAAATAGGCACAGGACGCATGGCCTGGCCCGGGCCGCCCATCAGGTAGCCGGAGCAGGGGGCGAACGCAGCAATCTTGTCTGCAATCTTGCCCATCGCATGGTAGCTGAGCATGCCGCCCATCGAGAAGCCCGACATGTAGACGCGCTTGGTATCGATGTCGTAGTCCTTGGCGAGCTGGCTAATAATTTCGGTAATCCACTTGGTGTCCTTGTCACCGCTAATGTCCCACGTGCTGTAGCCCGTAGCGCCTTTGGGGTAAGCCACGACAAAGCCCGCCGTATCAGCGACAGCCTCCCAGTGGGTATTCGACTGCTGATAATTGGGGTCCTGATCCATGCCATGGAACGAAAGGAGCAACGGACTTTTGGCAGCTACACCGGATGGTGCATAGACATAGACGTCTCGGCCCGATACCGACACCCTCTTGTAATCGTTAATGGATTTTCCACCTCCGCCCCACTGCGCGAACGAGAGCGTAGCCGCGATGAATACCAATAAAAAGATTCTCATGTTGTCCTCCTTAAGAATCTATTAGTGTTGGATTACTCCCCCGACTATGTCTATACCTAATATATATTCAATCGGCTTACCCATAGCACTGCCAGACCAAATGGCGGTGTAAAGCCCTACAACGGCGAATTTGTTAAAAAAAAGCTTTTTTTAGGGGTCTGTAGGCTTGAACCGGGGGCAATACGGCTCTCCGCTTTTACTATATTTCCGCACGAAAATTTCTCAACCGAGGCATAACATGCTTGACATCAAGAAAATCCGCGAAAATCCAGAATACTACATTGCTGAAACCGAAAAGAAGTACACGACCGTGAGCCTGAAGGACGTTCTCGCCATCGACAACGAACGCCGCCCGCTCCTCACCGAAGTGGAACGCCTCAAGAGCGAACGCAACGCCGAATCCAAGCGCATCGGCGAACTCAAAAAGAAGGGCGAGAACGCCGACGAGGCCGTCGCCGCCATGCGCGCCCTGGGCGACAAGATCGACGAACTCGACAAGCAGCTCAAGGAACTCGACTACAAGCAGACCGAAATGCTCATGCACGTGCCGAACATTGCCCCGCGTTCTCCGGAAGGCAAGGACTCTAGCGACAACGTGGTCGAGAAGGACGGCCCGATTCCGTTTGACTACTACACCAAGAACGACGACTTCGCCCGCGTGGACCACAAGACCCTCGGTGAACGCCTCGGCATCTTTGACTTCGAACGCGGCGCAAAGATTTCCGGCTCCGGCTTCCCGGTCTACCGCGGCCTCGGTTCCCGCCTGGAACGCGCCCTCATCCAGTTCTTCCTCGACGAACACCAGAAGAACGGCTTCGAGGAATTCACGCCTCCGTACCTCGTGACCCGCAATACCATGCGCGGCACGGGCCAGCTCCCGAAGTTCGAAGAAGACATGTACCGCTGCGACAAGGACGACGATCTGTTCCTCATCCCGACCGCAGAAGTGCCGCTCACGAACCTCTATGCCGGCGAAGTGATTCCGGAATCCGAACTTCCGAAGCGCATCTGCGCCTACTCCGCATGCTTCCGCCGCGAAGCCGGTTCTTACGGCAAGGACACCCGCGGTCTCTTGCGCCTGCACCAGTTCAACAAGGTGGAAATGGTCTACTTCGCCCACCCGGAACACAGCTACGAAGACCACGAAGAACTCACCCGTTTTGGCGAAATGCTCCTCGAAAAGCTCGGCCTCCCCTACCACCGTCTGGCCCTCTGCAAGGGCGACCTCGGTTTCGGTGCCGCCAAGTGCTATGACCTCGAAGTCTACGCCCCGGTCGAAAAGAAGTGGCTCGAAGTCAGCTCCTGCAGTAACTTCGAAGACTACCAGGCACGCCGCGCCAACATCAAGACGAAGATTAACGGCAAGAACACGTTCGTGCACACGCTGAACGGTTCCGGCCTCGCCACCCCGCGCGTGATGGTGGGCATCTGCGACAACTACCAGCAGAAGGACGGCTCGCTGTTGATCCCCGAAGTGCTTCGTCCGTACATGGGAGGTCTTGAAGTCATTGAGCCGAAGCGATAATGACTTCAAGGTCGGTGGCTTCGTGAGCCTCTAAGCGACTGATATCAATCAGTCGCGGAGGCGAGAGCGAGCGCAAACAACAACTCAATAAATGAGTTTAGCGCGAGCGGTCGTGTCAGTCATCGAGCCCAAGAAGTAACCAGGTTGAAGACCAACCGGGGGCGCGCCAAGCACTGAGCCCCTAAATATTAAAAACGAGCCCTCACGGGTTCGTTTTTTTTTGCATTACCTATCAGTTAATTCAGTTCTTTATACAGCGGAGCGCGTAGCCCACCGTCTTGAGGTTGCTGTAGCTGCCCCAGAAGTCGTCGTTCGCGTAGTACAGGTCCCAGTAACGGGCGCGAATGCCGTCCCCCGTTTCCTCGGTCACCCAAAAACCGGCGTCTTCCATGATCTCGGTAAAGATGCCATTGGCCTTGCGGCTGCCCGTGGGGAGCGCGTTAAATCCAAAGAGGTTCGTGCCGTCGGCGCTCTCTTCGCTCTTTTTCCAGCCGGTGGCCGCCTTGAGGCTAGTGCCCACATTCTCTTTTTTGGAATTCTTTTGGTTATGCCGCGTCACGTGGTCCGCCAGTTGCTTCATGTCACGGGAGTTCGGGACACGCCAGCCCTCGGGGCAAACACCCTGGTGCTTGGGTTTGACGCTTTGGGAGGCATCCGTATTCAAGAACTCGGATCCCAAATCAAGGGCAGACGTCCACTGGTAAAGCCTGCCGTAGGTTTTGCAAAGGTCCTCGCGGTTGTTGTAGCACCAGCTACCCTCGGCGTTAAAATTCAGGTTCTGCGCCATCCAAACCTGTGAACCGATAATCACAGTCCTGTAAATTTGCCCGTCACGAAGGTCACACATGGTTCCGCGGGGCACGCTCTTGCAAAACTGGGGCGCCTCCGACGACGAAGCCGCTTCAGAAGAAATGGCCTCCGAAGAGGACGACAAACGCGCTTGTCGTGGCGTCGTGCGCCTAGGGACCCTGCGCTCGGACGAAGAAGAGGTTTCCTCGGAGCTGGACAAGTCCTCGGACGAGGACTCGACCTCGGGCTCCGCTTCGACGCTCATTTTAAAGACCATGGGAATCGGCTGAATTTTTTCAACTTTTTTTGCGACCTCTTTTTGCACGGGAACACCATCCTCGTTGCATCCAGCAACAAGAACCACCACACATGCAAACAAGAAAAAATGAATCGTGCTTAAATATCGCAAAACATTCCCTCTTATAAGAGAATATATATCTCTACGCAATATAACTATTATTTTTTTTCTTTGACTATTCCAATTTGTAAGTTTTTCGTCACTTTGTAGACAAATTGCGTTCATGGAACTATATTTTCAGTGTTTACTAACCAAAAAAGGAAACCAAATGAATATTAAACTTGTAACTCTAGCCTCGGCTTTTGCTTTTGCATCTGCCATGGCACAAGATGCTACTGCACCCGAAGCCGAAACCTCTGCAGAAGAAGCAACAGTTGCCGAAGCCCCTGCAGAAGAAGCCCAACCGGCACAAGAAGTCGCTCAACCGGCTCCGGCCCCTGCTCCTGTTGCCGAACCCGCTCCGGCTCCCGTAGAAGAAGCCAAGATCGAACAGCCGGTCGACACCAACGCCGCCAACTTTGACGTTGTCCGTGGCAGGGCCTACAACAACGTCGGCAACCAGGCCGCAGCATCCACCATCGCCGACAACATCGCATCCCCGTACAACATGGCCGGCTCGAAGCTCGTCTACCTAGAACCCACGAACTCTTACGCCGCGGTCTCCTTCGGCGAAGGACTCACCAAGTTCATCGTTTTCGATAACCAGGCAAACCTCGGCCACGCCACCTTCGGTATCGCAACCAAGGGCTTCGGTGTGTCCGTCGGCTATGCATTCAACAAGCGCTGGGACTTTGTCGAAGACGTCACCGCCGATCAAAAGGACGAAGCCTCTGTCCGCACCGTCACCGCCGGTGACCTGTTCGACGCTACCTTTGCCGCCCCGCTGGGTGGCCTCGACATTACCGTGAACGCCTTGTGGCGCGAATTTGTCCCTTTTTTAGTTGAAAATCCAGGTCTCCAACTGGTGTAAATCTAGGCTATTAGCGCTTCATTGTCAAGTAGTTTCATGCTCTTTT
>NZ_FQYM01000033.1 GCF_900141705.1 Fibrobacter sp. UWP2 | reverse complement strand
TTGTGTTTGATTTGTGGTTATTTCAAATCTAAAAATTGGAACATCCTATTTTTTTACCCCCTTAGTGGAATTTGCGAAAGAAAATATACGTTACCGACAAGGAGGTATGCCATTATGTCGGACAGATTAACTTCCCGGTGAACAGTGACGGGCAATGCGACAACATCCTCATACTGCACCTTGCAAAAGCACAGGCGATAGAGAAAAACGGCAAGATTATCGGGCTGTATTGCGCCTACGACTGGTCATACCCTGACATGGGCGGCAATTTTCTGACCAACGACGTGTACCGTGAGAATTGCCCGGACATTTTGGCAACCGTCAACGGCGGGTTCGACGTAATTGGCGAATACTGGTTCAAGCCAAAGGAGAACCAGACCATATATTATGAAGATGGAGCCCCAATCAGACAGACCCTATCGAATACCAGGGAGGTGCTGGACAGGTTTGACAAGAAATACGAGAGCCAGATAAGGTATCGCGACACATACGACTGGATACAGATGAAACCCGGCTACGGATGGGACCAATGGGAACGACCAGGGAGCGTGTACGGAAAACGGATGGGTAAATGAGAAAATTTATCGCCGTCTTTGCGCTTGCCCAGCTCATTTGTGCTTGCGTTTCTACGCAAGGTGGTAAAGAACGCGTCGATGAACTAGCTTCTTCGAACTTTAACAGTGTCGCAAAAATCCATTGCCTAAACCGGACGGATCTTTCTGAAGAAACGCAAGTTGACTTTCGTGTAAAGGTCTTGCAAAACAAGGACGATCCGCTGCGGGTCTGTTATCGGATTTCTGAGTTCGAAAGGTGTTTCGATACACGCCTAAATTACACCTATACGGAATGTCGTGAGATAACGCCGCCCTATAAGCATTGCCACGACGATCGTTTCAATGGCAACGAGGTCTGGAAAATTTATCACATCGGGGCGGGTGACACGCTGATGCTCGGGAACGACATTTTCGTAGCCATCACGGGCGAAGGATGCTTTGCCGCGAAAAAGCGTTAGGGATAGCGAACCTGCGAAGCGTGACCCCTTGGGGAGAAAGCGAGAATCTTCCAAATAATTCAAAGAGGCGCCCCACACGGAGCACCTCTTTTTTTATTATTGAAAAAAAGTAGTGAGGAGAAAATGAAAATCAGGCCATTTCTAGTCACGAGCATACTTGCCACAGGCGCCTTAGCCACAAGCCTACAGGCGGCGGAATGCAGCTACGAGCCACCCGTCAGAGAATCAGGAAGCACCGGAGCTTATTTTGGATACCCAGCAGTATCTCTCTACCTGTTCGAAGGCAACTACCTGGACCTCTCCAAGATGGATAAACGCGAGCCCGCCGTAAAGAACGCCTCCGGCACCGACACGGTATGGATGTACAGGTCGGCCTTGGACTCCACCATGATCGTAATCGTATCCGAGAAGGTGGTCAAGGTGGCCCGCGTCGCCTATTCCGACAACCAGGACGATTTCGTCGATTCGCTCTTCGCCATAAAGCACGATGCCGTATTCAAGGACGAATTCCCGCGCTTGCAGAAGGCGGGCGTATTCAAAGGAACAGCCGAACAGGCGGATTCCCTGGTAAACCATGTATTCGAACTCTGCGGTAAATTCTACAGCAAAGAATTCGGCTACACCGGCTGCGAATTCAACCCGCCCGAATCAAGACGGAGAAACGGAGGCAAGGATATCGACATGGTTGACATGCCGCTCGCATTCCTTGCTGTTGCCGGAATACACACCCTCCTTCTCGATACGCTGAATTTTTGCCCGGATTACAGGTTCGCGGCAGACACTATTACAACCTCGATTACTCCGAAATATTTCCAAGCGAAGACTGCTTTCATAAGGCTTGGCCAGAACCGCTACCAGATTGCAGGCGCCAAGCCCAACGCCCCGTACAAGGCATTCAGCCTGAACGGACAACTGATAGAAAGCGGCATCTTGAATGACGGCGTGTTTACGGCAAAAAATTTGCCCGTCATCCTGATGTTGAACGACGGGCGAAGCCTTTACCTGAAAGACTAAGCGGAAGACATCTTTCAAAGTCCGTTCCAACTGGAACGGACTTTTTTTATTTAAATTTTTTCACATGGAAAACGAATACCATATCTTAGGGAAATTATTTGGCAACCCGGTAGACGAACCCGCAGGCAATACGCTCCCCGAGCCCTCCCTTGAAATTGAGGCGGCAGGCATCCGTTTTCTGCTGAAACCGGCGCAATTCGCACAAGCGATTTCCATCTCTCTCGCGAAGTCCACCGACAAGACTCTCACAGCCATCGCCCAAGGCATTACCGAAGCGCAAATTCAAGCCGCCTGCGAAGCCCTCTCCGCAAAATTCAAGAACAACGTAATCCTCGCCAAGGGCATCGAGACCTACGGCAACGCCAACGTGTTCAATGGCGGCTCCGATTACGAGGTGGTTAGCGAAGAATGGTTCACGTGCACTGCCGAGAACGGTTCCATCACAAGTACAAAAAAAGAGGACCGCTTTCCAGCGGTCCTCACCCAAAACGTCCCTTAACTCTTATTCCCTCATATCGTCGAGGTTGACGCCGTAGAACTTGATGTCGTCAATCCAGAGTTCGGCGGTATAGAAGGCAGAAATGTTGATGTGGGTTACGTGGCCACGGATTCGCTCCCAGCCAATGTTCCCGTACTTGTTGTCGGCCTCGTCCCAGTCGGCGGGCGTAATGACCTTGTGGAGCCACTTCTCCGTAGCGATGGTGTCCAAATAAATCGTCTTGCCGTCCATATCGTCCCAGCCGTTGGTCTCCAGCGCAAAAGAATAGAAGCCGTCGCCGCGGATGTCGAATACGACAGAGTCAATACCTTCCAAGTTGCAAGGTCTCTCGGGAGAGCAGACCTCCACTACAAAGCTAGTCCAGCTGCCTCCAGGATTCGGCGCCTCTGAGCTCCAGTGGAACACATGGCCGCCGCGGGCGCTATCGGCTTCCACGCCATCGGCGGAATTCTTGGGCAGCGGATCCGACACGACGGAATCGCCCAAGTATATAAGGTAGGCGTCCTTCACGTGGGCGGGCTCCCTTATGTTGGGGGCAAGCCCCGATTCAAAGTCGATGATACTCACCATGTTCTGCTCTTGTACCACGGCGGCGTCAATGGACTTCCACAAATCAGAGCACTCGACCCTGCCCGAGTTCTTGGAATCGGTTTTACCGTCGCCCCACGCGAGGCGCACGGAATCTATGCCCGCCGCGAGTTGCAGTTGCACCACCGCCAGTTGCAGGGAGTCGTCCCAGTACGAAACGGCAAAGGGAATCTGCTTACCCTCCATGCCGAGCACGTTCACATCGGCGCCGCCCTCGCGGACAGCAGTAAAGTCGAAGTTCGAGGAATCGAGGTGCACAAAGCCCACGACGGTTTTGCCCGCCGCACGCGCTTCGCGCGCCGTTTCCATCCAGCCGGACACCAGCGAGTCGGCGGCAATCACAATGGAGTTCTGGAGCAGTACACCCAGCTGAGACACCTCGCCCGCAGCCACCTCGCCCACGGCATCCACGGCGGAGTCGCCCGCCACAATGCGGATGGCGTATTCAAAGGGCGGCAAGCCCTCCAGCACAAATTCACCGTTTGAATCCACGGCTACAACACGGTCGGTTCCGTACACCTGAACCATGACCGAATCACCATAGCGCTCCAGGGCGTTCTCCGAAATACGGCCCTTGAAGCCGCCTAACTTGGCAAGCGTAAGCGAAACAGAATCGACGTCGCCCGCAGCGGCATCGGTCGACAGCGGAATCACATCAAAGGCACCGTACTTGCCATCTAGAATCTCAACCGCCACGGAGTCGAGCCCGATGGACTCCACCGCGGAGGCGGCCAGGGCAATGCGACCCAGCGAGTCGGTAGCGAATTCGGCGACGGCGCCGCCAGCGGAATCGGCGGCCCCGGCATCGTGCACGTAACGCACAGCCCTCATGCGGGCAAGCACGTTTGCCGCAGGGAGCGAATCGGCCCCCGTCACCTGGATTACGAGCATGGCGTTTTCGGTCTCAACGGTACTGATCCCGGCGGTTTTGTCGTCGGAAGAGCAGGCCGCCAAAAGGGCAAGCAAGGCTATCCACAAAAGTCTAATCATTTTCCATCCCCCACGTCTGCAACCGGGTAAAGGGCAAACACGAACTGCATCGCCTTTTTCGGCTTTTGAACTTCTTCTACGCGCTTTTGCACCTGGCGCCGGAATTCCATGGTCATGTTCTTGAGGTCCTCGAAGCCCTCCTCGTCGACGCCCACCAAGAGCGACGAGATGTTACGCGATTCTGGAGCCACGTTCACAATGGAATCCTGTGCCAAGGCGAGCAACTGGTTCTGGTAACTGCGTATTGCCGTCACGCGTGCCGCCCCCGACGAGGTGAAATTCGCCTGCGTCACGGCGTAGCGGTTCGACGCCAGCGGAGTAATCAAGTTGAGTTCCTTGAGAACGCGCAGCGCCTCCTCGATTTGCTCCGTCGACACCGCAGGCCGCACCTGCTTGGCAAGCTTCGAGATTTCAGCATTGCCACCGTTCATCTCGAGCACCGCGCGCACCACCGGAATCCACCACTTACTCAAGAACAAAAGCTCGTTCGTGTTGAGCTTGCGCATTTTGACGTCCTTGAGCGAGAGCGCCATTTTGTAGAGTTTGTCCTTTTTTGCAGGCGATTTCGCCTTTGCGGCGGCTACCAACAGCTCAAAAAGCTCGCCGCTACGGCCCTTGAGCTTGAGCAAATCCTTGGCGAGGGGCACGCTCTGCGTGGGCAGGTGGTACTCCTTGCTGAGCACGCGAAACATTTGGCTGGTCTCGAGCCCGAGCTTTTGCCCCATCATCTTGTACGAATACAGCGGAAACTCCAGCTTACGCTGCACATAGTAATCCTTGAGCAGATCCCTGTAATCGCTTATTTCGTCAACATTCAACATTTTAGACCTACATTTTAATATACATCAAACTTGGCATTTTTTATCAATATAGAAGTAGCTTTTTTCACCCCGTTTTTAACCGCAGATGTAACTTTTCCTTTGCAGTTTTGACAAACCATTGATAATTTCTCAAAGCAAATTGGTCACAGAGGCGTTTTTTTTCAAAAATTTCATACTACTTTATGGAAAAAGAGGTTTAGTATGGGAAACAAATTTATAAGTGCAGTCCTCTGCACAGTTCTGCTCGCATGTGCGGGTACTTACGCAAAAACGAACCAGTTCCGCGGTCTCAACTGGGCCGACAAACGCGACAACTTCGTCTCCGACGTATTGGTGCTCTCGGGGCTCTCGCTCTCCGACACCTACGAATCCGCCTACCAGAAGGCCGACCGCATCGTGGGGCAGTTCGTGGAGATGCTCGGCACCAACAGCCTGCGCATGCCGGTGAACGAACCCACCATTTCTACCTTTTGGAACTCGTACAAGGGCGTGATCGACGCGGCGCTCACCCACGGGCGCGTGGTGATGGGCTACTGGGGCCCGGCACAGCCTTCCGGCCCCAAGAACATGGATAACTGGTGGGCTATGTGGAAGAAGCTAGTCGCCGAGTACGGCAGCAACCCCAACGCCTACTTCGAGATTTTCAACGAACCGCACATGTACTCCAAGGACGAACTGCGTAACCTCTACGCCAAGTGGCTCGAAACCTTCCCCGACGTGCCTCGCGACCACATCCTTTTGGACGGTTCGGGTCTCGCCTGGAACGTGCCCGACATCGCCGACGACCCGCGTTTCGAGGGTTGCCTCTTTGCCGTACACGAATACACCTTCTGGAACATGAGCATCACCACCGAGGACGGCTGGATGCGGAGCTTCCAGGGCAAAGTGGGCAAATACGCCGACCGCACGGTGTGTACCGAATGGGGCGGCGCCATGGGCCCGGGCGACAAGAACGGAGTGCATTACGAAAAGATGGATTACAACGACCCGAACCCGACGAACTACTTTATGGCATACATCCGCGGCATGAGCGAACAACTCCGCCGCTGGGAGATGGGCAGCTTCTACTGGGTGGGCCTCCGCGACGGCGACTGGTACAGCATGGTCAAACGCAAGGACGGCGGTGACGGTCTCACGCTCGAAATCGTGAACCAGTCCGGCGTAGACCGCATGCAGTATTCCTGGACTGACACCGTGCCCGCCGTGCAGGAGCCGTTCGGCGACGCCCCCATCGCCATCCCGGGCAAGGTCGAAGCCGAAAACTTTGACAAGGGCGGAAACGGTGTCTCGTATTATGACAAGGTCTTGAAGAACCAGGGCGGCGCCTACCGCGAAGACTACGTAGACATCGTTCCACTCGGTTGCGCCGAGGCCGAAAGCTGCAGCACCCCCACGGGTTACGCCATCGGCTATACCGAATCGGGTGAATGGCTAGAATACACCGTGAACGTCGCGAAGGCAGGCACCTACGGCGTGCAGGCGAACATGGCGACCTCATCCGAGAAAGCGGGCATCGCGCTCTCCTTAAACGGCAAGGCATTGGGCGACACGCTCATCGCCAAGCAGGGAGAGGACTGGGAAACCTACACCGCGATATCTACCAAGGTGGAACTCCCCGAAGGCGAAAACGTGCTGAAGGTTTCCATCGTCGGGAACTACGTGAACCTTGACTGGATCGAGTTCTGCGAAGGGCAGTGCGAAGCCCCCAAGGACACCTCCACGCTTGCGATTGCACATGGAGCCACCCGCGGCACCATCAACAACGGTGCGGCAACAGGCTACAGCGTGGACTTTGACGCCTCGCGTACCTACCGCGTGTTCGACCTGAACGGCAAAATGCTCGGTCGCGTGACCGGCAAAAACGTCCGCGAAATCAGGGCGAAGGTCCGCAACGAGCTCAAGTGCCAGGGCGCGTACTATTTGAAGTAAACGCTCTGTCGGCACAATCTGTACATAAGATTGACCAGGTCCCAACGGTATCCCATGGCAGAAGGATTTGCGAAGCGGCCGTCCGGATGCAACTCCCGCGGGGCTCTTATCTATAACTCAATGCCCGTGTCGCGCTCGATGACCGTTTCGCAGGCTGCCTTGAAGGTCTCGGGAGTCGCGATGATGGTGAGACTCTGTTTCTTGGTACGTGTGATTCCAGTATAGAGAATTTGCCTGTTCAGCAGTGGATGGCCCTTGCGTGTGGGTAGGAACATCATAATATTCGGGTAGCCCGAACCCTGCGATTTGTGGATGGTTATCGCGAAGGAAGGCTCCAGGCATTCTTCCGGAAAATACGAGAGCGGATAGAAGACAAATTTCGACTGTTTCTTGAGCATCAGGAATAGCTGGCCGTGCCGTTCGGACCTGACCACGATTCCCGTGTCGCCGTTGTACAGCGTGAATTCGTTCTGGTTGCGGTTGAAAATCAGTATCTGCCCCACAAATGCCGTGGCCGGGTTTTGCGTCAACGTCTCGGCGACAATCTGGTTCAGCGCTTCGACACCGCGGTTGCCGCGCCTTTCTGCCGAAAGGATGCGGGCCTGGCTTGCGGCATTCCAGAGCTTCTCGCGGATCTCCGACTGTTCCGGTGTCGCGCTTTCCAGGGAAATGTCCGGGTTGACAAGCTCGGCAAGGCCGATGAGCGGGGCGTAGAATTTCTTTGTCCACTTGCGAACCAGGTTCCTGACGGCGAGAAGTTCTTCCTTGCGTGAAAGCGTTTGGCCGCAATTCAGGTCAAAAAAATGGACGCTGTCCTGCTCTTCCCAGTAAGTTGCCTGCGGGTCAAATGGCGATCCTTCAAACAGCGCATTCTCGCCGCGCTGGATTCTGCCTGCCAACACGCCGATTCTGGAATCGTCATTGAATCGGTTGGAACGAATAAGCTTGACGACGAAATTGCGGTCGAATTCCAGGATGTTGCCGAGTACGGCGCCCGCATCGACAGACGGCAGCTGCTTCGGGTCGCCCAGGATGAACAGCTTGAAGTTTCCGCTGGGCGGGAGCGCCTGCAGGAATGCCGCGAATAGCGAGATGTCTATCATGCTCGCCTCGTCAATGATGTAGATGGCCTTTTCGGGGAGTGGATTGCCGGAATTGAAGGTGAAGCCTCCCTTCGCGACACTGTATTTTAGGAGCCTGTGCAGCGTGTAGCTTGATGCCTTGGCGAGTTTTTCGACAATACGCGGGTTCTTGTTGCGTGCGGATTCCGAAATTTCGTGCAGAGTGTCTTCCATGCTTTCGGCGAGACGGTCGGCTGCTTTGCCGCTGGGCGCCGCCATGTAAAGGTCCCAATTCAGGTAGTCGGCATTGCTGGCGAAGAGTTTCCACAATAAGAACCCGATGACGGTCGTCTTTCCGGTGCCGGGCCCGCCGGTGATAATGAGGTTCTGCTTCGTGCCGCGGGCGATGATTTCGGCCTGGCGGTCATCGAAGTTGATGGGGGAGCCTTCGCGCAACAGCCCGTGCACGAAATCCCTGGCTTGCGGTATGTCCGCATCGCTGATGGCGGCTTCCTTGAAGAATCCGGATTTGAAAATTTTTTCGATATGCCCCTTGTCTTCGAGATGCTTCGCCGAAATCAGGTAGGTGCCGCGCGGCGTCTGCTGCAAGCATAGGGGGGTCGCCCCTTCGCCGATGATTTGCGCGTACTTACCTGCGGCAAGCTCCTTGACGCCTTTGCGGATAACCGGCAGAAATACGTCCGCGGACGGGTACAATTCCGTGCAGCCGTCCCCCTTTAGAGCGTCACGACTTTCGGCTTGCACGACAAGGCCGTCCCATTTCTGCGCCCACTTGGAAAAAAGCGGCTCTGCATCCAACGGGATGCGCGTGTTGCCGTCTTCCAAAAGCGAGAGGTAGATGTAGAGCACTTTCTGCGCGTCGTCCGACAGCTTCGGTTTTTGTTGCAGGGAGCAAAGCAGGCCGTGCATTTTTTCTGCGATGGGGGCGATTCCGCGGAGTTCGCGGATCAGCGCGAAGAAATTGCCGACCGGGCCGTTGACATTAGCTTTATCGATGGTCATGCCGACTCCTTTGCGCTGCGCTTCATGAGGGCGGCGACATTGCGGTAGCTTTTTTCGAGGTCCGCGAAACTTTTCCAGGTCTGGCAGTAGATGCCGTTGCAGGTGTTCGCCCTTGTGCCTCGTGCCAGTGCATAGTAGATGCCGCCGAAGTGCTTCTCGAAAATCTGCTGTTCGTCCAGACCTTCGCTGCGGGAATCGGCGAGATTCCCGTAGAACTGCTTGAGCCACTTGATGAGCAGGTAGCTGTAAAGTACGCGCTGTATGGAATACTCCTCCTCGATTTTTTGGGCGAGGGCTTCCTTGTCGCTGTATTCGGCATCGTCCATCACGTCGGATTTCCAGTCCAGAATCGAGTAGTAGTCTTCGCCGTCATCTCCCTTGCGCACGAACATCAGGTCGATGAATCCCTTGCAGAGGCAGTTTACCCAGGAGGAATTGCGGCTGTCTAGGTGGAATCCCATTTCGGCGCGGCGCTTGCTTGCCGGCAGGTCCCCGAGGCGGAAGGTTTTCCCGGTTACCGCACTTCCATGGATTTCGGGGAGTTCCGCATTCATCGTATTCCATATGAAGCTTGCCGTGAGGCTGTTCCATTCGGGATGCTCCTGGATATGGATGGAATTGCCCTGGTAGGTTTCGGCAATGAGGTTGCGGAGTTCGGCGTTGTCGCGTGCGGCGTTCTCGTCGGGAAGGTTTCCGACGGTTTCGAAATCCAGCTTCTCGAATACCTTGTGCAGGGCGTCGCCGAGGTTGGCGCCGCGCGGATAGTTCGCAACGTTTGCCACGGGAGCGTCCCTGTCGTAGTTTTTGCAGGGCTGTACCAATGTGGCCGCATCGTCTATAGGGATGCTATTGAGGCCGTTCCCGCTTTCGACAAAGTCTTCGCGGTTGGCGCGGTTCCCGTCAACGGAGATTTCGCTTTCGTCGAGGAATTCGTCCTGGCTTTCGAGGACGCGTTTCTTGGAGGCCAGGCTGGAATAGGAATACTGGTAGATGCAAGCGTCGTTCACCTTGCGCTGCAGCGAATCGAAGTCCGGCAGTTTGCTCGTGTCGGGCTGCTCCTTTTTTGCATTGCGGAGAATCTGTGCGACGGTTTTCTTGAGCATCTGCGTGTTCGCCTTCGCGTAAAAATCGTCCTGCGGCAACCGCGCAAATTCCGTTTCGGACAGGTGCTCGATGGCCCTGGCCAGGAATGCGAACGGCTTGTTCGGATTAATTCTCCATTCGCCCTCGCCCACATCCACATGCCATATCTTGTACCGCGGGACAATCATCAGCGATTCGGCGCGGGTGTAGGCCACATAGATGAGCCTGCGCCATTCCGCGTGGTTCTCGTCCATGCTCATCGAGCGGGAAAACTCCTTGTCGAACCCGAAGAATTTTTTCCCGTTAGCGCTGAACGCGAAAGGTCCTCCCCCCTTGCGGTTGTTGTCTCCGCGGAGCCCGCCGGTAATAATCGCAACAGGGAAGGCGAGTCCCTTGGAGGCATGTATTGTCATGAGGTTCACGGCGTCGAAATCGCTGCCCTTGGCGACAAGGTTCCCGTCGGCATCGTCCACGTCTTCGGAAGAACTCGCGAGCCCTTGCAGGTGCTTTATGATTTCTTCCAGCGACACCCTGTTGTTGTACAGGTAGTCAAAAATGTAGGTCCCGATTTGCTTTATCTTTGCCAGTTGTTGCAGGGTGGCGGGCGTACTCAGGTACTTGTCGATTTCGGTTTCCTGGTAGATGCTTTCCTGGAGTTCTGCCCAGCGACGTTTCGATACCAGCTGCCGCCACGCCATGAACAGTTTCATGACACGGCCGGCCGGGTGGATGAACGATTCGTCTTCGACACGTTCGAGGGGAACCCTGAAAAAGTCGGAGATAAGCGCCTCGTTCAGAAACTTGCGGTTCCAGCTCGAAAAATCGGGAGCGTCGAGCGCCTTCAAAAGCGAAATCCAGTGAGCGCATTCCTTTCCGTAGAACAGGTTCGTGTCCTTGTAGCGCGTGTAGGGGATGCCTGCCTGTGCCATGACCTCTTCCAGTGCGACCATTTCGGTCCGGGTGCGCGAGAGGATGGCGAAATCCGAGAAGCGGACATCGCGCAACACTTTCTTGTCCTTGTCGAAAATCTGCAGTGCCGTCCTGGATGCATCCGTGGAGCTCGGGGCGCAGCATTCTATGATTTTCCGTACGGCGAAATCGGCAAATTCGAATTCGTCGGAAATGTTCGAAATCCAGAGGGGCGCCGTATGCTCGCCGTTCAAGGTGGGTGCTAGCTTTTTGAGTTTTTCTTGGGGCGCGTCCGATTTCGTGAAGTCCCCGTTTTCAAGGAACTCCCCTTGGAACAGTTCGTTGCAGGCCTCGATGACGTCATCGCTGGAGCGGTAGTTCGTCGATAGCCTTCTCCCGTTCTTTTTGCCGATTTCGGCAATGGCGCGACGGTAGACGCCGACATCGGCCCCCTGGACCGAGAAAATGGACTGTTTCGGGTCGCCCACAACGACGATGTTGTTTTCGCGGGAGTCAAGGAAGATGGTCTTGAAAATGTCCCACTGCAGCTGATTCGTGTCCTGGAATTCGTCGATGATGGCGTAGCGGTAGGTTTCCCGCAATTTCTGCACCAGGTTGTCGTTCCTGTTCATGATGGTGTCGTGGACATCGATAATCATGTCGCTGAAGGACTGGCGCTTGCCCTGCCGCTTTTCCCTTTGCCAGAGTTCTACGAGTTCATCGACATGTTCGAAAATGAATTTCTGGAATGGCTTGATGGCGACCTTTTGCAGGTCCTCGTCCTTGAGGTCGAAGAAGAAATTTACCGCATGGATCAGTTCGTCGCTATCCCAGGGGTCCTCGCGCCACTTTTTCGTGAATGTCCTCGGAAACAGTTTTTCGGTGCCGTCGTATGCCTCGATTGCATCGATCAGGGTCGAAATTTTACGATAATTCGTCTTGGACTTGAGGACTTCTTCGCAAACCTTGTCCTTGTTCTCGAGCAGGACATTCCATGCGTCGCGGGCGCCGGGGACCCATTGCAGGATTTTTTCGAGAGTGCTGAAATCTGGCAAGAAGGGCTGTGTCCCGTGATCTTGCAGCATGTACTTGGCGGCATTCACGAAATTCTTGACAAAGGTGTCCATACTGAAACCCGAAGAATTCAGCACGTCCATAAATTCGGTTT
The DNA here is from genome assembly GCF_900141705.1 of Fibrobacter sp. UWP2. Taxonomy (NCBI): domain Bacteria; kingdom Pseudomonadati; phylum Fibrobacterota; class Fibrobacteria; order Fibrobacterales; family Fibrobacteraceae; genus Fibrobacter; species Fibrobacter sp. UWP2. Next base: position 12,296 of record NZ_FQYM01000033.1, on the reverse strand, counting down.
CGAAGGACCACTTGTCGCGAATGAGCCGCTGGATAAGCGCTTCGATACTATCGTCCGAAACGACATCCAGGTTGAAGGAGGAACCCGCCTCGTAGGCGAAATCGTGCAGCACCTTCTGGCAGAAGGAATGGATGGTAAAGATTGGCGCCGTATGGATATTCTGCAGCGCTTCGCGGTAGCATTCCAGGTTCTCCTCAGCAAGGCAGTCTTCCATCTTCTGGCGGATGCGGTCGCGCAGTTCGCCGGTAGCCTTGTCGGTGTAGGTGACTATTAGGATTTTGGAGAGGGGAATACCCGCATGTCCATTTTCGCCGCGCACGAGTTTTGCGACCAGCTGCTGGATGGTGTACGTCTTGCCGGTACCCGCCGAGGCGTCGATATAGAGGTTGTTCCCAAAATGAAAATCGTCGATGTTAAAAAGATTAATCTGGGTCATTGACGTCGCCTCCCATGTCTTCGTCAGGATTCCACAAGTCGGGTGTCAATTCCCGGAGGTCCTCGCATTCCTTTTTCCAGAGGTCCATGAAATACTTGTCGGTGAACCCGCAGACCTTCTTGATGTCGAACAGCTTGCTGCCGGCGAAGTATCTCCACGGAGAACGATTCTCGTCGCTGAACGCCGCGATATAGTCGTCGTAGGATTCGATCTTGTTCTCGAACACCATGTCGATCGGGAGGACCTTGCTGTAGCGTTCCCACTTGCCGCTTGCATCCATCTGCACCGCGAACATTTTCCGGTAGATTTTTTCGAGCAGTTCCTCCGCTTCGGCGGGCGTGCGCTTGATGCGCTTGGCCCGCCATGTCGTCTTGGAATAACAGTCCGCGTAGATTTCCGGAATGGGTTCGTTTTTCCGTCCGGCATCACAAATGAGTGCAAGCGCCTGGATGTAGCCTGCCAGGAATTGGTACTGGTGGATTTCGACGCCGGCGGTATCTATCAGGTGGATGCAGCCCTCGTTTTGTGCGCACAGGGGAACTGTCCCGAGCAGGGTCCAGCCATCCATCTTGAGTTCGATAGTCTTTTTGCAGTACCGGAAATGGTTCTTGCTGTACAGGCCTTCGATCAGTTCCGCGAGGCTTCTGGTTTCGTCGAGGAGGTCGCTCCAAATTCGTTCGTTGAAAGCGCCCATGGGCAGAAGACCCTTGGAAATCGCGTAGTTGCGGATATCCTTCTCGGTTGTCAGTCGGTCGTTCTCGAAAACGCCCAGCATCTGTGCGAGAAGCATGCGGCGCAGGATGGCTTCCTGCAGATTGTCGATGCTGATGGGCTCGAATTCGGTCTTTTCGGGATCTTCCTTTCCGTCCTCGATTTGCATCATCTGCTCGACGCGGAATTCGAAGGGATCCTTGAGGAATTGCTTGAACTGGTAGACGCTCGCCTGTTCGGGGAGCCTCGGGTCTTCGCTGTTTTCGGGATCGGGGACGAAGTTGACGGTCGCGCGGTCGTTGCCGAATTCCTGGTGCGCGTTCCTGTTGCGGATTTCGCGGCGGGTAAAGAGATCCTTCCAGGGGCGGGTTTCGTCCAGCGGGATGTTTTCGTCGGGCCAGATGTTCTTGAGAATCGCGGAGTCCGTTATGCCGGCCGCCTTTGCCGCGTTCCTCAGAAATCCGCGTATGTCGTTCACGATGGACGAAGGGTAGAAATCCTCGTCCTTTTGCAAATCCTTGTTCACGTAGCTGATGAAGAATCCTTGCGACGTGCTCATGAGCTGGCAGAGGAAGGCATAGCGGTTCCTGCTGACGGTAGAATCGTCACCGGGCCAGGGGCGGCAGGACTTGCGCAGGTCGAGCGTGTTGATGTTCCGCACACCCGGGAAATTTGCTGCGTCGGCTCCCATAAAGAAGAGGTACTTTGCAGGTACGATGCGGTTGGGCGCGAACTTCATGAAGGTGAGCCCGTTGATGAACAGGTTCCCGCAGCTGAATTCCGAACCGAGCGCGGCGTACATTAGAGTCTGCGAAATGCACTTGAACGAGATGGTCGCGCTCCCGGCGAGGTACTGGTATTCCAGGTTTTCGCGTGCGGCGGTGACGGAATGGTAGATGACGCTTTCGCCAACGAGTTCCTTGGGCGGGTTGCCCATGCAGAGCCATGAATCCAGGAACTGGTAGATGTCCGGGAGACCTTCTGCCGGAATGCCGTCTGTGCCGGCCTGCATCCAGCATTCCAGCGAGTCGATGGCATCTACAAAACGGTAGAGGGAATTGTTGTCGGCGCTGCTGATGTCACTGTAGGGGCTAATCTCGCCCGCATCGGTCTGGATGCTGCCGTAGCTGAAGCGCGAAAGCAATAGGCGCCTGGTAGCCGTAATCCAGGACTCCTCGCGGCGCATTTCGCCGTTGTCGTCGGCGATACGGTCGCGGTAGATGTTCATGTTGGAAGCCCAGGATTCCCAGTTGGAAATTTCGTCGGGATGGATCCTGCGGACATTCTGTACCACGGGATTGCGTACGAGGGCGAAGAAGTCGGGCCTCGAAAGCGTCCCCTTTTCGCGGATGGAGAAAAGGATGCCGAGCGCGTTTGCCGTGAGCGAGTCGCGGGCGGCGGAATCCACGATGTTGAACGGGACATGGAATCCTTCCCGCGTCTGGTCGAAGACCTGGAAGATGGCGGTGCGGTAGTCGTCGATGTTCGGGGATACCACGAGGATGTCGGCGATGGTCGCCTTCGGGTTCCCCTGCGCATCCTTCTCCGAAAGCAGCTTGCAGATGTGGGAATGCAGGGCCTCCACTTCGCGGATTTTCGACGGGGCCGTTGTTACGCAGAAGGAATCGTCTTTTTCAAAGGGGACCTTGTCGAGGACGCCCGCATCTTTGCAGAAAACGTTCTTACGGTTTGCGACCATCCATTGCACCTGATGCAAAAGCGTGTCGCAAGGAATTTCCTTTTTCCGGTCGGCAATGGATTCCTCGTCAAAAACGAAATTGTAATCCGTCGCGACGCTCCAGAGCTTGATGTTATCGCGGCCCGCCTTGCCCCAGTAGCGTAGAAGTTCGTTTTCGTCTTCGTCGATGGATTCGCTTTCGTCGTCGGGGCTGGTTGAAAGTTTCGGAAGCGCAAGCCGCATGCTTTCAATAGATTTTCTTGCGCCGCTGCAATCTTCCCAGAATGCCATGCACGGGTTCTGAATGAAGGCATAGACTTCGTGCCGGTTTGCAAATTCCTGCAGAATGACGCGGTAGAACTGGCCCATTCCCGAAAGCCCGAAGATGAATACCGGGAGGTGGCTCTCGTAATGGAAATCGGCCTTGCCGACTTTGTACAGGTAAGGAAGCGTGAGGTAGGTGACATTGCCGCCTTCGCGGTTCTTTTCGCTGGCTTTCTCAAATACTTGTGTAAGTAGCGACTTGCCGTTGTCTCCGGCATGGAACAGCGCCGAATAGAGCTTGCATTGCCATGCTTCGTTGGCGTCGGGCGTGCCGTCTCGCGTGATAAAGAAATCGTGCAGCTCTCCTTCTTTCCAGCAGTCGAGAATTCCCTTGGCGCCGTCGCCTGTTTCCGAATCGGAAATGAATCCGTTGGGGCGGCTGGTTTCGTATTCCAGAAAAAGCCCCGCCATGACATTTGCGAAGTCGAAAATCCTGTTCTCGTCGACAACGCCGTCGTCTTCGAGGTAGGCCTTGACGCTTTCGCCCAGGAGTTCGTAATTGGATTTTCCGTCCGTTTTTTGCTGCAGGTACGAGATGATGACATTCGCGAGCATGTCGGAATTCAGCTTTTTCCGCGACTTGTCCTTGCCGGCGAGAATATCGAAAAGGAACCTATCAATGGTAGTCTTGTTGAGGTTCGCGAGAACGCCCTTTTTCTGTACCCAGCGCAGGCGGAACCACTGTTCTAGCTTGGGGTCCGGAAAAATGACGACGGGCGCCTCGAACGGATTCTTCCAATATCTGGAAATCTCGTCGATCATCTGGTCGGCGAGATTTTCGAGATTCAGCGCGAATTTCAGGTGCAGCATAACCGCAATCTAAAAAATATCCGCTAGAATTTCAGCCGCACGACGATGGCGTTCTCGAAATAGTCGGGGTTGCCGCCGATGCGCCAGAGATGCGAAAATCTCACTGCGCCTCTTGCCGGCCTTTTCTGGAGAATCCGCAAAATGGAATCCCGTTGCGGCATCGGTGGCGATGTCGAATTTTTCAATGCCGTCAACCCAGGGGTGGTTCGACGCGCCGACGATTCCGATGGTGAAATCGAATTTGCGCTCGGCATCCACAGCTTCGAAAAGTTCCCGGGAGCCTGGGGCGTGATGGCCGATGACCTGCTGGGCGGAGTCTATGCGGGAATCGTGCTCCTGATCGGCCTCGCGGCGTTTGGCATTTTGCCATAGTTTTATATAGATTTCCATTAAGGAAATCTCGCCTAGAGGGGAAATAGGAGGAGCCATGCGTTATTTTCACCATCCGTTCAAGAATGCTATTCTTTCGGCATGTTTCGTTGTGCCGCTGCTGACATGCGCCTGCGGCGACGACGACAGTTCGTATTTCGAGACCGAACCGAGTTCATCTTCCACCGAAGAAGACATCCGCAGTAGCGACGACAATCAGGGAAGCGACTACAAGGATTCTTCCGCCATCGGCGACAAGTACAAAACCCAAAACGGAACGACCATCACGATTGTGAAGGGAGAAGTCCTCGACAAGAAGAACGGCCGAACCTACAAGACCGTACAGTTCGGGCCCTACACCTGGATGGCCGAGAACGCGGACTACAGCAGTTCGAAAAGCATCTGCTACGACGACAAGTCGGCCAACTGCGAAAAGAACGGCAGCCTCTACCCGGACTGGCATCCGGAAGACGTGTGCCCCGACGGTTTCTCGATTCCCTCCAAAGCAGACTACAAGTACATGACCGCGATGGCCAGCGACGTGACCGCCAAAGCTTTCGGCTTCAACCCGCAAATGTCCGGCTACTGCACCAAGAAGGACGGCAAAATCAAGTGTTCCGACAAGGACAAGGCAGCGTACCTGCTCACGTCGGAATACAGCTACATCCGCATCTCGGACGCGGGCACCACGAGTTTCTCCTCCACAAAGTCAGATGACTACTACGCCATCCGCTGCATGAAGGTCACCCACATCGTGGATACCGACGAGGAACTCCCCGATTGCAGGAGCATATCCGACCCCTACGATTTCTTCGTTGCCGAAAAGAAGACGAACTACACCTGCAACGGAAATTACTGGTCCAACGCCAAAGACAACTCCTGCCCGTACACGGACAAGGGCGAAAAGCACTACTACAAGGACACGCTGTACATCTGCGACGGGTACGACTGGGTGCTCGCCACCATGAACGACACAGATGCCGAATGCAATAAGGAAAACCAGTGGGAAATTCAGAAACTGAACGGCACGCAATACCTCTGCGACAATTCCACATGGCGCACGCCCAGCGGCGACGAAGAGAAACTCGGTTTCTGCACCCCGAGCACCATCGGCAAGATGAACTCTACAGTCCTGAGGTACGACACCACGGACTACTACTGCGATACCACGGGCTGGCGCCCCGCCACGCTCACCGACTACATCGGCGAATGCACCGACAAGAACAAGTGGGAAGAAGCGACCCACAAGAACAAGCATTACATTTGCAAGGTGAGATCCTGGTACCTCGCCACCCCCACCGAAGACTCCCTCGGTTTCTGCAAGCCGAGCAGGGGCGGCACGCTCGACTCCATGATCGTAAGCGGCGAAGTCCGGCGCGTCTACTGCGATTCGAGCATCTGGAGGTTCCCGCGCATCACTGACTTCGAGGGTGAATGCGATTCCTCGAAGTTCTACAAGGTCGCTGCCCTGTTCGATACCACATACACCTGCCGCACGACAAAGAAGTGGACCGTGCTCGACAGCATCGAACAAGGAATCGGCGTTTGCAGCCCCAAGATCAAGGGCAAAATCGACTCGCTCAAGAACGACAGCATAAGCTATTACTGCGATTCTACAAAGTGGCGGACCGCGACCGTGCAGGACTACTACGGTCCCTGCGATTCCAGCAAGCTCTATACCGAAAAAATCTTCCATGGCGTACAGTACGGTTGCATGAACGCGCGCAGCTGGGAAAAGATGACTGCCCCCACCACCGAATTCGGGTTCTGCACTCCCGAACTGAAGGGGACCCTGAAGCTCGACAAGAAGGGGATACTGTACATCTGCGACTCCACCTGGCGCAAACCGACGCTTGACGAAGCGCTCGGCGAATGCGGAACGAGCAACGAAGGCACCATCAAGCACTACTCGGACAACGCTTACGCCTGCGATAACGGCCGGTGGCGCAAGGCCTCGACCCGCGAACTGACGGAACTCGGACTCTGCACCAACGCCTTGCGCGACTCCATCAGGGGCCTCGATACAAACGCCTACATATGCAAGGATACCGGCTGGGTCTGGTACGCCGGATACCACAATATTGGCGGATGCTCCGTAGACGATCGCGGAGAGACCAAGAAATTCCTGGACAGGGATTACGTATGCAAGCGCAACGGATGGCTGCTGATTGACTCCGTGGAAGCAGCCCTCGGCCTATGCCTCGAAGGAAGCTTCCCATACAACAAGGCTTACCAATACGGCGAAGACTATTACCAGTGCGCCGAGGAACGATGGATTATCGCTCCCCCTGACCTTGTGCTACCGACATGCACCGAGGATAATTTCGGAGAACAAGGAACATACCGCGGCAAGGAATACTACTGCTCGGCGAACCAGACCTGGCAGGAATACGGCGACCTCGAAAAAGCTCTCGGCCTCTGCTCGCCCGAAAAACAGGAAGGACTCTACGAGTACAACGGAATCAACTACGGCTGTACCTACATGTCCGACAACGGAAAGAAAAAGTTCTTCTGGCGCGCCGAAGACAACCTCGACAAACTGCTCGGATTCTGCCACGCGAAGGAATACACCTGGAAAGGCGACGGCGACAAAGACTACCTCTGCGACAGCAGAGGCGAAACCGGCAAATGGAAAGACGTCACCAACTCGTTCCTCTGGGGAGCATACACGGGGTGCGACGACTACTATAGTTACAAGTACGGAGTGACCGTCCGACTCCAAGGCGAATACTACTACTGTAACGAAAGCGTAGACCCAAAATCGGGTGATAACTACGGCTGGTACAAGCTACAGCCCATCGACGAGGTGAGCGGCCCCTGCCACAAGGAAATCGTGGGCGAAACCATCACGTTCGAGGGCGCGGAATACACCTGCGGCAAGAACGACGAAGGTTACTACCGCTGGCTTGCTGAATAGCGGCGCGTTCCGTAGCCGTACAGAATGACTGGACAGAGCCAAAGGGCCATTTTCGCAGCGTTTTCGCAGTTTTGACCCCAAAGTACGGTCTGGCCCGACAGAGCCTTAAGCATATTTACACATTTGTGCAGTCAATTTTACTATATTTGGCTGCACATGAATTTGGGACGTTTCAAAAACTCCTGGTGGGTCAAAAAGTGGCTGGAAGCGCTGTTGCAAGGCGTCCCCGCCGAAATAGTCGACACAGCCTGGCGCTACCTGGACCGCGGTCAACTGACCTCCCTCGAGTTTACGGACAACCGGATTGTTTCAAAACTCAAGGGACCGAACGGCGGCATGCACGGGAACTACATCCTGTTCCCGCGGGTCGAAAAGTCCAAGACCGAGGTCTTCGCGAGCCTCCTTAAGCAACAGCCCACGGAACTCCGCGCCCTGCTGAACGGCTCTCTGAGCCCATCCCTCGAATTGATTCTCGCCAAGTGCGGCATCACCCTGTTCGACAGCATCGACGCTGTCAAAATGGACTGCGACTGCAAGGACCAGAACCCATGCAAGTACGTGGTGTTGGTGTTCCTCGGGATTGCAACCCAGATGACCGATAACCCCTTTGTGCTGTTCAAGATCCACGGCATGGACCTGGAATACCTAAAGGACCTCAAAATCGAGGACACCCCCGCCGAAAGTTCCGACGCCCCCGTCGAGAGTTCTATTGTGCAGGGCATAACCCTGCGCTCGGTGGATGCTGCGGGCGCGCCTGCCGAGGGCACTGCGATGGAGAGCGGTCGCATTCCGGACTTCGATTTCTCGAAATGGCGCGACTACTCACAAATCCTCCCCGCCATGCTGCCGAACTTCCCGGACTTTTGCCCGGCAGGCAACTTCCGCAAAAGCTTCGCCGACGAGATGAACTTTTGCCGCAGCTACTTCGCGAGCTTCGAGTCGTTCGAGAACTTCACCGAACAATTCCGCCTCTACCACAACAAGACCTTCATGATGGAAGGGGAATCCCTCCGGGTGTACCACTCGGCGGGCTGGAAGTGGCGTTTTGAACAAGCTAACGAAGGGCAGGTCATCAGTTCCGGGCTCTCCACCGCCACCGCCATAGGCGCCCTCTGCGTTATTAGCCAGGGGAACTTCTTTATGCACCACGTGACGGTACGCTTTTTGTACCGCGTGCTCATGGGGGCGTTCTACCTAATCCGCACCGGGGCCATCTACCCGCAAGTCTTTTGGATAGGAGGCGACGTGGCGCAAGTGCGCTGGCTCCCTGCCGAGATGCTCCCCGACGTGCTCTCGGCGGTGGCGGAATTCGAAAAATACGCCCCACAAAAACTCGCCTTCACCACCAGGGACGAAGAAGTCATGCCGCTCGTTTCGCCGGCAGAACACGTGCTTTCGCTGTTCATTGGGCAACTGCTCCGCTTTGCGCGCAAGTTCAAGCCCATGAAACAAAAAAGCCGGCACGAGAACCTGCTCAGCTTCTTTTTTGACTGCGTCTCGGGCAAGCTCGCGAACAACGCCCATGCCATCCCCGGCAAAATCCAAAAGTGGTTCTCGGTTTACAGCAGCCTCGACTACCGAACCCAAATTCTGTTCGCCTGCGCCGAGGACGGCAACGAGGTGGCGCTCGACGTATTTGTACTGAACGGCTCCGCCGACTCGGACACGGCCGTGCGCACACCCATCGCGAACCTTTTCAAAGAAAACGACGCCCGCCTCCTCTCGGTACTCAACATTTTGAACGGCGTCGCCGAGGTATTCAAGCCTATGGGCGCCTACATCGAGAGGCGCGGAGCCTCCCCCATCATGATGAAGGGGAACGTTCTCCTGGAATTCCTGGAGAACTGCCTCGACAAGCTGCAAATACTCGGAATCCAGACCGAGATCCCCAAAAACCTGCTAAACAGGCAAAAACCCAAGCCCCGTATGCGCATCCAGGGGAGCTTCGGCTTCGGGACATTTACGACAAGCGACCTCCTGGACTTTGACTGGGAAATATCGATTGGCGACGAGACCATGGACGCCGCGGAATTCTTGAAGCTCGCCGAACAGGCCGACGGGTTGCTCAAATTCAAATCGCAGTATGTACAGGTGAGCGAAGCCGATTTGCAGGCGCTCCGCGACAGGGTCGAAGGGAAAAACGCCGATGACGCCAAGAAGAACGCCCCGGAAGATACGGGCTCCTCCGAAAACGGGGACGCCCCCCAAGAGGACCCACCGGCGATTACACAGGTCCAGCTGTTGCAGGCGTGTTTTACCGGCGAGTGCAACAACATTCCCATCGACCTCGCCACCGACACCAAGGCGCAAATCGACGCCTGGCGCGCCGAGACTGAGATCGCTCTCCCCGAAGGGTTGAACGCGACGCTCCGCCCCTACCAGGAACGTGGCTACTCGTGGATGTACAAGAACCTGGAAATCGGCTGCGGTTGCATCCTGGCCGACGACATGGGCCTCGGCAAAACGCTTCAGGTCATCACCTTCCTCCTCAAAATCAAACAAGAAGGCAAGCTCGACGAGCGCAAGGCGCTGGTGGTGATGCCCGCGGGTCTGCTGTGCAACTGGCAGGTCGAAATCACGAAGTTCGCGCCCGACCTCAAGTACCTCGCCTACCACGGCGGGAGCCGCGACCTGCAAAAGTTCAATGCCGATGTTTTGCTCACCACCTACGCAACCTTCCGCCGCGACTACGAACTGCTCGAGGCGCGCCCGTGGCAAGCCATTGTGATTGACGAGGCGCAAAACATCAAGAACGCCGACAGCGAGCAGAGCAAGCTTCTTCGCAAAATGCAGGCGCCCATGAAAATCGCGATGAGCGGCACCCCCGTCGAGAACCGCCTCATGGAATTCTGGACCATCATGGACTTTTGCAACCAGGGATTCTTCCCCAGCCCCACGGAATTCCGCGAAAAATACGAGACGCCCATCCAAAAAGAGAACAACGAGCGTGTCGCCGAGACGTTCAAGAAAATTACAGCGCCATTCATGCTCAGGCGTCTCAAGACCGACAAGAGCATCATCAGCGACCTGCCCGACAAGATTATCCAGGACGAATACGCCGAACTCACCAAGGCGCAGGCGGCGCTCTACAAGCGCACCCTCGACCGCTTTATGGAGCAACTGGAGCAGGAGCAGATCGAGGCGGAACTCGCCAACGACGCCCACGCCCTCTTTAAACGCAAGGGAATCATATTGCAGATGATTCTTGCCTTGAAGCAGATTTGCAACCACCCCGCGACATTCCTGAAGGGAGCCGCAAGCGAGCAACCGGAAGAAAGCGCACAGGCCCTTTCCTCCGGCAAGTTGCAGATGCTCCTCGACCTGCTCACCTCCATCCAGGAACAAGGCGAGAAGACGCTCATCTTCACGCAGTTCGCCGAGATGGGATTCCTGCTCGAAAAGACAATCACGGAAGAACTCGGGCTCCGCACGCACTTCTACCACGGCGGATGCACGCAGACGCAGCGCACCTCCATGATCGAGGACTTCCAGAAGAACGAAGACTGCAAAGTGCTCATCCTCTCGCTCAAGGCGGGCGGCACGGGCCTCAACCTCACCGCCGCATCGCAGGTCATCCATTATGACTTGTGGTGGAACCCTGCCATCGAAGCGCAGGCTACCGACCGCGCTTTCCGTATCGGGCAGACGCGCAACGTTCAGGTCCACAGGTTCATCACCAAAGGAACGTTCGAAGAAAAAATCAACGCGTTGCTAGAAACCAAGAAGTCCATTGCCAACATGACCGTGAGCGCGGGTGAAACCTGGCTCGCCGACATGGACGACAAGCAGCTCGGCGAAGTCTTCGGGCTAGACAACACCCTCGTCTAGCAAGATTTCAGCACAGGCAAATAACGCAAAAGGCCGCCGGAGCGACCCTTTTTAATCATTTCATTTTACGCTTTTGAGAAGCCATCCTTCGTATTTTTTCTTCACTTGGATTATTTTATTCATGTTGAGCCATACCTCTCCAATCATAGGAAATTTTCAGGCGCTTGTAACTTATTCATCTACCAGAATTTCTATTTTCTTGGTTTCATAATTCTGCACACATATGCCGTCGCCACATGGGAAAAGCCGCTCCGTCCAAGGGCATGCGCATAGGCATCCTTCGCTATCAGGAACATCCACCTTGTGAGGCAATGTTTCCTCAACAAAATTGTTTCCCGTCCACTTAATACATTTAATCAAAGCCTTACTTGAATCCATTTTATCATCATCGTAACCGCATGCAATATTGCGGGTTGAAACATATGTGTAAAATGAACTTGACGTACCCCAATACTTATTGTATAGCGAATCATAAATAACAATATATGGTTTATGTTTCAGTTCATAATCCAGGAATCGTGAACTTGATGTTGCACTGTAGATATAAGGCAGTCTCGCTTTCTTTTCAAACAAAGTCCACTGGCATTTGTTGTCTAATACCCCAATAGAGTCTCCATCTCCATTTCCGCCATCTTCAATTGAAACCATCAACCTGTTTTTATCCAAAAATCGAAATACTCTGGAGCCCACTTTTTCAAAGGGACACGACCAAAGAATCTTATTTTTCTCAATCACAATCACGGAGTCTTCACTGCTGTTTCGGAAGGCTCCCAGCAAGCCTTTTTTCTCGACTTTTTCTACTTCTTTAAACCAATCTTTTTTTTCAATAACGCAGTTATTTTTTATTTCGAAGACGGAAGAACCACTGACCGTTTTATAATCACAAGCGTCATCATCGGCAGGAACAAACCAACCTCTTGCATATACCTTGCCATTTATTTTTTCTACTGCGTGAACATCCATCTTTTTCTTTTCCACGCACTTTAACGCGGCCTCAATCGAAGGGTCCATCGCAAAAGACATCTGAAAAAAGACGAAAATTAAAAGAATCTTTTTCATGTTGCGCCATACCTCTCCAATCATAGCGATTCAATACGTAACTATCCTTTCACCAAAAGGACCAAAATAGGTAACGTATATTTTCTTTCGCAAATTCCACTAAGGGGGTAAAAAAATAGGATGTTCCAATTTTTAGATTTGAAATAACCACAAATCAAACACAA
>NZ_FQYM01000032.1 GCF_900141705.1 Fibrobacter sp. UWP2 | reverse complement strand
GAAAAGAGCATGAAACTACTTGACAATGAAGCGCTAATAGCCTAGATTTACACCAGTTGGAGACCTGGATTTTCAACTAAAAAAGGGACAAATTCCATCATCAGTTTCCACAGGTACTAATCCCAAAGATTCAACGGGTCTAGATAATTTAGCCATATTCTCGGCAGAATGTAAGAAATTTTTGTTAATGACCAACTGTTTATTCTTTGATTCAAAAGCATCTTTCAGCGCCGCTAGCAAATACGGAACTTCTTCCCAAATATATAGCGAATATCCTGCACCTTCCGAATACGCACCATTTTCAGAATAATGCTTCTTTAAAGCATTTTCCAATAGTTTGTAATTGGCCAGTGTTCCATACTGAACATACTCAAATAGAGCTAAAGCCGCATATGCCTTTATACAAATGTTGTTGTCGCCATATAGTGGAGCAACTAATTCTAACCATGAACGCATTCCGTCGTAAAGAGGCCTATAGGCGACTGCTGCAAATCGCCTGAAATCAGTCTTATCAATCCAAGACATCAACGCAACACGGGCCATCACCGAGGTCATAGCCATCAGTTTTTTATCCCTGTCACTCAACATGTCTTGTACAAAATCTGAGCGTGAAAGAGCATCCATTATAAACTCATTACATCCTCTATTGAGTGGAAACATAATGTCCACCGGAGAAAAATTCGGAATAAGCATATTCATCACATTTTTACAAGTGCCATCATGCCGATCTACATTAAGGACATCTTCCGCCAAAATAAGCCACTGGTCCTTATTTTCATAATTCCAGAAATCAAATCCTTGATAACATTGCGCAATCCCCTCTCGGAACCAGGATACACCTTCTAACATGGTACTCGGAGGCATAAGGTACCATTGAAAAGCATACTCCGTAGCCACGGATTCATTAACATATTCAAACTTAAGCTTAAATTGACTGATATCAAATTTTCTATATCCTCTTAGATTTTGACCCAAAGGAAGGAGCCTTATTTTTTTCTCTAGGAAATATTCATCAATGTCTATGGGATATTTTCTTTTTAATTTATCTGCCAATAATATATCTAAATTACGAATGGCTTTATTCCATTTATCGACTTCTGTGTCATCAATTTCAAAAGGCTGTAATTTTTGTTTCGATTCTGAAACTATTTTTGAAAGCAATTGAAGCATTATTTTACTAGCATTTGAATTGGACAAATCAATAAGGTTTGCAGGTTCTCCTTGGTCAATATCCCAATTTTTACCTTTGTTTACTTCAAAAGGGTCGTTAAGAACATATTTGACAGCAAAATGGGTCAACATCAACAGTTTTGCACACTTTTTCAACAAAGGAATCCCTTAGCTTTTTAGTCCATTTTATTACCGACAAGGCTTCTTCCCCTGCAAAGGCTAAAGTTTCCTTGGTATATGAGCATCCATTAAACCAGCAATCTGCAGCAATAGCAGGTCCTGTGAAAACTGATGTTCCAACAAAACCAATTAAATCAACAAAAAAATTTGAAAAAGTTGACGATTTAAAATACACAAATCCGTTGGAAACGCTGTCAACAGGTTCGTTAATCCATCGTTGTTGAGAAGAAACGAAATGTTTCACAGCAACATCATCCTTACCGACAGCAATGTCCATATTCAAAGGAATTGCCAGCGGTACCATTACTCCTTCCCTTGTATTGGCATGAATATCATACACCTCACTCAAAGGAAAAAAAGCACTGTCCTTCAATTCATTTCCATGCGGATTATTCTGCAACATCTTCACCCTTGGGGGAAGACCATCTACAAAGTCATTTTTTCTATAAAGCAAAACAGGATTCGATTGCAAGACACCAACAGAATCAAACTGATAAGAAACCTCTATAGAATCTTGAGAACGATCCCTCACTTCCGTTGGTATTTCCAATTCAGGAGAATCTTCCACAGAGACCCACCATTTTATACGAAAACGCCGATATTCCGGGAATGCAATCTCGAAATATGCATATCGTCCCATATACAGTGAAATTGGAACATTCATGCTCCAACCATTTATTTTTCGCACAATTTCTCTAGAATAAAGAGCCCCATCCAAAGAATCACCATCTTCAGGCTCTATCAGAACGCGTATGGTATTAAAGTAGAATTGAGGTAATTGAGATATCTTGAAATGAAGGGACGCCCCTCCAAAATGTTTAACAGAATTCAATTCACCTAAATCATTATAATCTTCTGTATAGATATTATACAAAGAATCAAAAGAGGTATCAAATTCACGTTTAAGCGAATCAACTTCATCCGTACTACAAGAAGGCTCCGCCATACCATAATCTACCCACCAATGAATTGGCAACGTCTTTGTCGGGCCATGGTACACAGCAGATAGCTGTTGACCATAAGGAACCTCTATTTCCGTATAAAATCCAGTCAAATTATATGTACAGGATCCAATACTCAAGCGTCCGTCCAGCATTTGGGCGGGTTCTCCACTTATCCCAATTTTGACTTTAGAAAACAACCAATCAGTTGGAATGTCGAGAAAGTTCAGAGTATCACCATCTACAACACGTATAGAAGATGGTATATTGTATTGCAAACTATGAACCGAAGCATTAGCTTCGGTTACAAATAAAAACAAAAAAATTACATATAACGCAAAATAAAATCTATCCAACATCTATTCGCCAAACACCGTTAAACGCCTGATGGGACAATACATAATTTTGCCACGTACATTATCACTGGGAAACACACATACATTCAAAACATCTTCACCTTTCGCAATATCGCCAGAGAGAGTGTAGCTCTGCGAAGGATCCGGATAAAGGATTTGTACCTTATTATTCCCAGCAACGGCAGATTGAACAGAAGCCATTATCTCCTTGTAATGACTATCTGCTGTACTTACAAAGAATTCCATTTTATACTCAACTGGACTATTGATATTTAATATACAAATAGGGCTTTCCTTCAATTGTATAACTAAATACGTGGGACCACTTGCAACTGTAGCCATAGAATAAGAAGATATAAGCCCCCGAGTTTGCAGCGAATCAAGAAGCAATTCAGAATAGGTGTCATTATTAGAATAAATTTTTAATTTATCGATAGATTGAACTGCAAGAAAAAAATTCTGTATATTGTTCTGCATCTGTCCCTGTGTTGCTGCAAAACATAATGAAAAAAATCCTAGGAAAAATAAACAATATTTTGTCATAAGTCCTCCAATGGAGGAATTTAATTAAAACAAAATTATTCTTAAAAAATGTAAGCAAAACAACATAAAAAAATTAAAAGAACTTCCCTATTTTGGGAAGTTCTTTTATCTGTATTTACTGTAGAATACTTTATTAGCCCTTTTCGGCAACAAAAATTCTGCCGTTGCGGAACAACTGCATCCACGGACCATCTTCGCCCCAGTCCGCCGGATGCCAGGAGTACTGGCAGGTACGGAACACGCGTTCGGGGTGCGGCATCATCACGAGGGCACGGCCATCTTCGGAGCAGAGGCCGTTGATACCGAACGGAGAGCCGTTGGGGTTCAGCGGGTAGCGTTCGGTGTATTCGTGCTTGCCGTCCACATAGCGCAGCGCCACGAGACCGGTCTTGAGGCAGGCTTCGGCGGCTTCGCGGCTAGCGAATTCCGCGCGGCCTTCGCCGTGTGCGACCGCAATCGGGAGCACGGAGCCTGCCATGCCCTTGAGGAGCACGGCCGGAGTGTCTTCGACCTTGAGCGTGCAGAAGCGTGCTTCGAAGCGTTCGGAGAGGTTCTGCACAAAGCGCGGCCAGTGCTTGGCGCCCGGAATCAAGTCCTTGAGGTTGGAGACCATCTGGCAACCGTTGCAGACGCCGAGCGTGAAGGTGTCCTTACGGTTGAAGTAAGCCTCGAATTCGGCGCGGGCCTTCGGATTGAAGAGAATGCTCTTGGCCCAGCCTTCACCGGCACCGAGAACGTCACCGTAGCTGAAGCCACCGCAAGCCACGAGACCGTTGAAGTCCTTGAGGCTTACGCGGCCTTCGAGAATGTCGGTCATGTGGACGTCGATGGATTCAAAGCCTGCTTTCTGGAAGGCGGCAGCCATTTCGAGTTCGCCGTTGACGCCCTGTTCGCGGAGGATGGCCATCTTCGGGCGGCTTGCGTAGTCCTTTACGACCTTTGCACCCGCCGCCACGTCGAAGGTGACCTTCGGCGTGATACCCGGATTGTCCTGTTCCAACTTGAGCGTGTATTCACTTTCGGCACAATCCGGGTTATCGCGGAGGGCCGCGATGCGGCGGGTCGTGTCGCTCCAGATGGCGCGGAGATCCGAAAGGCCTTCGGCGTAGTCGCCGATGACCAGGTTGTACGTATCGTTGAGCGTACCGATTTCAGAAACGGTATCGCCGAGACCAGCGGCGGCAAATGCGTCGCGAACAGCCGCGAGGTCGGCATTCTTCACCTGGAGCACGGCACCGAGTTCTTCGTTGAAGAGGGCGTCGATGAGGTTTCCCTTGAGGGCGTCGGCCTTCACCGTCACGCCCACGTGGCCGGCGAACGCCATTTCGGCAAGCGTCGTGTAGAGACCGCCATCGCTCTTGTCGTGGTAGGCCATAATCTTGCCGGCGGCGTTGAGCTTCTGGACGGTCTCGAAGAAGGCGCGGAGTTCCTTGGCGCTGTCCACATCCGGAGCCTTGTCGCCGAGGTTGCAGTAAACCTGAGCTGCGATGGAAGCACCCATGCGGTTCTTGCCGCGAGCGAGATCGACAAGAACGAGCGTCGAATCCTTATCTTGCAAGAGCTGCGGGGTAAGCGTCTTGCGCACGTCGGCACACGGAGCAAAGGCACTGATGACGAGCGAAATCGGGGCCGTTACGCGGTGGCTACCCTTGTCGTCCTGCCACACGGTGCTCATGCTCATGGAGTCCTTGCCCACCGGAATCGTAATGCCGAGATCCGGGCAGAGTTCCATACCGATGGACTTCACGGCTTCGTACAAGTCTGCACCGTCACCTTCGTAGTTCGGCGTGGCCATCCAGTTAGCAGACAAGTTCACGCGACCCATGTCAGGCACGCAAGCGGCAGCCATGTTCGTGAGGGATTCAGCCACCGTCATGCGGGCGGCAGCGGCCGGAGAAATCAAGGCAATCGGGGCGCGTTCACCCATGCTCATGACTTCACCTTCGTAAGTATCGAGAGTTGCGCTTGTCACGGCGCAGTCAGCGACCGGCACCTGCCACGGGCCAACCATCTGGTCGCGGCAAATCATACCCGTCACGGAACGGTCACCGATAGAAATCAAGAACGTTTTGTCGGCGACAGTCGGGTTTGCAAGCACGCGATGAGCCACGTCCTTGATGGAGGCATCGGCCGGGACGACCTGAGACGAAAGCGGGCGCTTCTGGCTCTTCTCGTTACGGATCATGCGGGGCGGCTTGCCGAGGAGAACGCCGAGCGGCATGTCAATCGGAGTCGTACCGAAGTGTTTGTCGGTGAGCGTGAGGTGCTTTTCAGGGATTGCCTCGCCCACCACGGCGTACGGGCAGCGTTCACGCTTACAAATCGCATCGAACACATCCAGCTTGTCGCCAGCAATAGCGATAACGTAACGTTCCTGGGATTCGTTACTCCAGATTTCGAACGGGCTCATGCCCGGTTCGTCGTTGGGAACGTTGCGGAGTTCAAACTTACCGCCGAGACCGCCATCGTTCACGAGTTCCGGGAAGGCATTGGAAAGTCCACCTGCGCCCACGTCGTGAATAAACGTAATCGGGTTTTCTTCGTCCATCGCCCAGCAGCGGTCGATGACTTCCTGGCAACGGCGTTCCATTTCGGGGTTTTCGCGCTGCACGGAGGCAAAGTCGAGAGATTCGTTACCGGCACCGTTCTGCACGGAGCTGGCTGCACCACCACCGAGACCGATGAGCATCGCTGGACCGCCGAGCACAATCAGGTGGTCACCCGGATCGATGTGGCCCTTTTCGATATGTTCATGCTTGATGTTACCGAGACCACCGGCCAACATAATCGGCTTGTGGTAACCGCGGACTTCCTTGCCGTTTTGGGCATCGACTTCCTGTTCGAAAGTACGGAAGTAACCGAGGATGTTCGGACGGCCGTATTCGTTGTTGAACGCAGCGCCACCGAGCGGGCCTTCGATCATGATGTCGAGGGCAGACGCAATGCGGGACGGGCTTCCGAAGTCCTTTTCCCAAGGCTGGACTGCACCCGGAAGCTTGAGGTTCGAAACGCTGAAGCCCGTGAGGCCAGCCTTCGGCTTACTGCCCTTACCCGTGGCACCTTCGTCACGGATTTCGCCACCACTACCGGTAGCGGCACCCGGGAACGGAGAAATGGCCGTCGGGTGGTTGTGGGTCTCGACCTTCATCAAGATATCGACTTCTTCGTTGTGGAAGTCGTACTTGTTATTGCGCGGGTCGGCGTAGTAACGGCCAGCGACAGCGCCCTTCATCACGGCGGCGTTGTCCTTGTAGGCGCTGAAGATGTTAGAGTTGTGGAGCTGGTAGGTGTTCTTGATCATCTGGAACAGGGACTTGTCCTGCTTCACGCCATCAATCGTCCATTCAGCACCGAACACCTTGTGGCGGCAGTGTTCCGAGTTGGCCTGCGCGAACATATAGAGTTCCACGTCGGTCGGGTTGCGCTTGAGCTCGGTGAAGTTCTTCACGAGGTAATCGATTTCATCCGGAGAGAGCGCGAGGCCCATTTCCTTGTCGGCCTTCACGAGGGCGTCGCGGCCCTGGTCGAGCACCGGAATCACGTTCAGCGGACGCGGTTCTTCCTTGCTGAACAAGACTTCCAAGGAGGCGGTGTCGGCGAAAACGGCCTGCGTCATGCGGTCGTGAATCTTGGCCGAGATTTTTTCGCGGGCACCAGCGGGCACCGCGCCTTCAAACTTCACGTAGTAAGCGATGGCGCGTTCAATGCGCTTGATAGCCGGGAGGCCGCAAATGTGAGCGATATCGGTAGCCTTGGAACTCCACGGGCTAATAGTACCCGGACGCGGGCACACCACAAAGAGTTCGCCTTCGAGAGCCTTGGGTTCGCGGGCCGGACCGTAGTGCAGCACCTTCTTCAGAGTTTCAGTTTCCGCATCGGAGAGTTCGGCGGACAGATCCACCACGTGCAGGAATTCAGCGTAAACGGAAGCGACAGAAAGGCCTGCGCTCTTGAAATCGGAAGAAAGTTTCTGGAGACGGAAATCCGACAGAGCCGGCGTACCACGAAGAATGAGCATTATAAACCTCGGTTTAAATTTTACGCCGTAAATTTAGAAAAATAGCGGCGCTTTTTCGCCTCAAAATGCAGCGGTAAAGACAATAAAAAACGGCCCGCGGGGCGGGTCGTTTCGTATGAAATTCTATCTCGTTGAGAGTCAATAAGATAGTGGTTTACGAGGATTTATTCCTCGTACTCTTCCTCTTCTTCGCTCGGGGCAGGGGCGGCCGGAGCGACCAGTCCCAGGAGGGCACTCACGTCAATGTTGTTTAAGCCCGAGAGCGTCTTGAGTTGCGTCTTTTTATCTTCGTCGACCTTGTCGAAACTGGAGACAATGAAGTACGAACCGGTCGCCTCGAAACGGCGGGTCTTTTTGGAGAGGCTGTTCGACCCCTTGGTGGTCGGGAAGTACTTGGCCTCGAGTTTCGCCATGTCCTGGCTGGTCTTGACCGTTTGCACGGCGTCGCAGGCAAGCGCCCAAAGGAGCTTGTTCTGTTCAAGCGAAGTAGCCACGTACTCGATAATCTTGCTCGAGCCCTTGAAGGTCGCGGTCGTGGTCTTTTCGTAGTGTTCGGTGGCCTGCGAAACGTAGTTGCCCTTTTGCATAAGGACCGTCGCCAAAACGGCGACCAAGAGGATTGTCAAAGCAATTGCAATAGACTTGATATTCATTTGAAACGCTCCTTATTCAAAGTGGTAGGCAGCCGGAGCTTCCAGTTTAAATTGTTCGGCGATATTGTACTCGACAAGCGCCTTGTAGTCGACGTTCTTGAGCTTGCCCTTGGCAAACGTGAAGCTGATGGAGCAGTTCTTGCCGCAAGCGACTTCCTTGGCGCCCTTCTCGTTCTTGATCACAAAGGATTCGGCGAGACCGCCCTTCTCGTTGATGTCATTCTGGACCTTGGGCGGGATGCCGGCGGCCGTGAACGCGTAGAACAGCTGCTTTTCGCGGGCGGCCTTGTCCTCTTCGATTGCCTTGACGGCGGCGTCGAAGCTGGCCTCGGTCTTGTCGCCCGTGAGCGTCACATACACGAGTTTCCATGCCATGCCGTTTTGGTCAACCGACTTCCACACATCCTGCAGCATGCCGTTGGCGGTGGTCTGGTAAGCGCCCACCTGCTCCTTAACGGAGGTCTGCGCCTGCTCGTTGTACTGCCCCTTGAGGGTGAACATCACCACAAAGAGGGCGACTATGAGGACAGCGTCCACAATCGCCAAAATTTTGAATTTTTTCTTATCCATGTGAATCCTTCAAAAATGAATGAGTTTGCTTTCAAAATAATACATAATTTAAGGCAAATCAAGAAAAATATTTTAAAAAAAGGCTATATTGCTGCCCATGGACCAAATTAGCGAACAAAAGAAGCTCCCGTCGCAGATTATTTTCGAGAACCTGAAGGAACTTTTGCGTGCCAAGAACACCGCGCACGAATCCCTTTTTAAGTTCCACTGGAAAAAGATGTGGCCGTTCAGCCTCATTTGGCCGCAGGTGGACTACGAACGCATTGTGCGCCTCATGAGCGAAGTCCGCAAGAACATCATTGTGCAAAACAACCTGCTTTTGCAGGCAAAGGGGGTGGCGCAGCCATTCGAAAAGCGCTTTTTGGACGCCCTCCCCGCCTACCTCGAGAGCCTCGACAAAAGCTGCCAGGGCCTTGCCGCCGTGGCGCAGTGGAAACAGGACATGCTCGAGAAAAAACTCAAGCACGACGTGAAGATGGTGCGCGACGTCTCGGAATACAACCAGATTCTAAAGACCTACGAAAAGGAGCAGGCCGACCTGGTGCGCGCAGGGGCTTTTTTGCAGGCGGGCTGGGGCGAGATTGTTCAATCGATGTGAGATGTGTAGTGCGGGATGTGGGATGGCCTCGTCAGCGCTTTAAGCAAATCCAGACGCCACTTGATTTTTTGAAGGATTCCGGCAGGGCCGCCCGTAATGCGGGTGGCATTTTTTTTGTGCTGCCGGTACTCTACAAGCACATCGGGCAGGTAGACGGCGTCAAAGTACTTCTCGGCAATCAGGCCGAGCCACTGGTCGTGCATGGGCAAGTTCTTGGGGAACGGGAGGGCGCGCGTCAACAGCTCCCTGCGGAACGCCAAGCAGCAGCCGTGGTAGCCGTTCTTGAGCCAGTTTCTAAAAAGCCCCCTGCCAAACGGACGCACGTCGGAGAGGAGGCCGTCGCGATGGAAAGAGCTCAGTTTTGACGGGGTATCGGGTTCGGAGTCGCCCTCGGTAGGGACTAACATGAAGGCGTCATGCATCACGAGGGTATGGCGCTCAAGCGCCTCGAGCACGCGGGAGACCTTCCCCGGGAGCCAAACGTCGTCTTGGTCGGCAATGAAAATGTACTTGCCCTGGGCGGCGGCGAGAGCGCGTTCCAGGTTGTACGTCGGGCCGAGCGGCGCGGCGGTACTCCCCTGCGTTGTGGGCTGCGCGGGGCTCAAGACCTTGATGCGCGCGTCCCCCATGGCACTGACCTTCTCGAGTGTCGCGTCGGTGGAGCCGTCGTCGGCAATCACCACCTCGGCATTGCCGGGCAGCTGCTCCAAAATGCTCTGCAACTGCGCCTCGATATACGGAGCGCCGTTGAAAGTCGCCATGCACACAGAGATCTCTAGCATTTTAGCAACCAGCTCGGGATAAACAGTTTGGGCAAGCGCTTGATGAACGCCGGCGTGAGACTCGCAAGCTCGGGCAGGCGGCGCAAAGCCTCCCGCTTGTTCTTGTAGGCGAGCGTCGAGAACCAACGGGCGCGCCAGCGCTTGCAGGCGTAGGCGTAGAGCGGATGGTTTTTGTACAGCTCAAGCAGGCGCAAAATCTCGCGGTACATTTTATTGTGGTCGCCGTGCATGTTGCTGCCGTGCTCCCGGTAGGCGCAGCACACAATGTCGGGCGAAACCGGCTGCGGGCCGTACTTGGTCAAAAGCGCAAAGTACAGCGGCATGTCTTCAAAGTAAAAACGTGTGTCGTAACCGCCCAGCGAGCGCACCGCCTCGGTCACGAACATCTCGGAGCACCCGTGCAGCGCCTTGTCGCTCACAAAGATTTCCTCGAACTTGACCTCGGGCACGTTGTGCAGGTAGAGCGGGATCATCTTTTTGCCGATCACGCCCTCGGCGGTCATGGGCACCACCTGACCAAAGCACGCCACGCTACCGCTGTGCTTCGCCAAAAACTGGCTCTGCCTGTAAAGGCGCTCGGCGGGCATCACGTCGTCGGAGGCAAAAGAACAGTAGTACTTGCCTCGCGCCATTTGCAAAAGCTCGTTCATGGTCGCAATAAAGCCCTTGTTTTCGCGGTGCACGTAGGTAAAGCCCAGCTCCCGCTGCAGGCGTTCCAAAATCTGCGGCGAGCCGTCGGTACTGCCGTCGTCCACCACAATGAGCTCAAAGTCCACGCCCTTTTGCTCCATTACCGAGCGCACGGCGGCCTCCACATACTTTTGGTGGTTGTAGCTTGCGAGCAAAACCGAGACCAGCGGGATGCGCTTGCGCTGTTCCATCTCTTCGCCAATGGCAAAGGCCTTCGCGTAAACGTTCTCGCCCACGTTGTCGACAGCCAAGTTGGTTATTGAATATTCCACTTGAGCCTCCGCACAACAACGATAAGCACAATAAACGTCACGAAGTTCTCGAGCGCATAGGCCATCATGGGACCATGCATCTCGAACAGGCGAATGCCCACGAACGTGGCGACGGCGAACAGCAGGTTCGCCCCCACCTCGACAAAGAGGAACTTCCCGGTTTCACGGCGGGCAATGAGCACCATGCCAAAGCACCAGCCGCCCGAACGGAAAAGGTCGCCCAGCAATTGAATCGGCATGTAGTAAGCCGCGGGGGCATAGCTTTCGGAAAGCAGAATCGACACGACCAGGCTGCGGAAAAAGAACAATATGACGCAGAAGACAAACGTGAATCCCATCATCCGCGCGAATATCGGGTAGAATTCCTTGCCAAAGCGTTCACGGGTCATCTCGCGGCTAATGCGCGGCAATATCAGCACTCCGAGCACCGCCGAGAAAATCGACGCGAAGAAATCCGAAATCTTGTAGACGCCCTGCCAGATTCCGGCCGCGTTCCAACCCAGTTCGGCACCCACGAGCGAGCGCACGAACATGAGCACGAGCGGCGCCACAATCATAGGCACGAGCCCCATCACGGCATAAGAAAGCCACGGGCCGCGAATGTCCAAGGCCGATTCCCTGAACGTCTTGATGTTGAACCCGGCACGCGACGCCACGCGGGCCGCAAAGAACCCCGCCACCACCGACTGCGTCGCGATAATGGAGAGCACCGAAAGGCGGCCGGTATAAAGGAAAAACGCCACCCAGAGCATCTGGAAAAGCGAAGCGACAATCTGGATAACCGCCCAGCGCCGCACCTTCCCCAGCCCGTTCATCACCGAAGAGCAGATGGTGACAATATTCATGGCCAGGATTCCCGGGAGCGCAAACAGGATAGCCGCCTGCACAAGACGCGGCGGGACTCCCGGCAGCATCTTGTCGAGCGGGGCGACGAAGCAGAAAAGCACCGCCGCGATACACGTGAATATGGTCGCGAAAGTCGTAAGCCTGAACCCACCGCGCCACACGCCGTGAAGGTTCTTCAGGTTGTCCTTGTTCTGCGCGGTCAGGCTCACCCAGCCGTTCTGCATCGCGAGACTAGACGTGGCCTGGCCAATGCTCATCCAGTTCACGAACTGCCCCACGCACGCGAATGCGGCAGGCGGCAAGAAAACCGCAAGCAGCTTATTGATGACAAAGGCGCGGAGCGTGTTAAAGAGCGTCACCGAGCCAGAGCCGAAAAACAGCTTCCATATTTTAGAAGAACTGTCCACCATCAACCGCCTATTTCCCGGATGACCTTCGCCGGGACGCCACCGATGACGACGTTCGCGGGGAACGTTCCAGAAACAACGGCACCCGCCGCCACGACGGAATTCTTGCCGATGGTCGTGCCTTTCAAAATCGTCACGCGGTCGCCAATCCAGACGTTATCGGCGATTTCGACCTTCCCCGTTTTCGGAGTTCCCGTAAGCCTGCGCTCCGGATCGATTTCGTGGAAGTCGCTATCCATCACGGTCACCGAAGTACCGACGAGCACGTTGTCGCCAATCTCGATGCCGGGGCCTTCGGAGACGGCCGTAAAGCGGTTGCAAATCTGACAGTTCTTGCCGATAACGATTTTCGAATCATCGTTGCGCGGGTTCAAAAAGACATACGAAGTCCAGAAATCGGCATCGGCGATATAGCCGAAAATGGTGCCGTCCCCGACCGTAACGCTGCCCTTGCCTTCACAGAGCACGGGAGCGATAGAGCAGAACTTGCCCTTCGCCTTGACCGTCGAAATGCACCTGTAAAAACGCACTCGCGACGTACGGACCAGCTTTCGGAGAATTCTAGAACACAAACTCATTCAGGGCTCCAATGATTTCGGTAACTTGGGCATCCGTGAGTACCTGCGACACGGGAATGCTCAGCACAGTCTCGGCCATCGATTCGGCAATCGGGAACTTGCCAGCGAGCCTGTCCGCAGGCAGCAAGGATTCCCTGCCGTCGGGGCTCGGCGCATAGGCCTCTTGCCTGTGCGGCGGAATCGGGTAAAAAATAAGCGTCCCGATGCCGCGGGATTCGAGATATTTCTGCAGCGCATCGCGGGTCTTGCGGTCGGGCGTGCGCAGCGTGAACACGTGCCATACATGTTCGCGCGGATCGGCGGGAATCTCGGGAAGGCGCAAAAGCGGGTTCTTCACTTCGCCTACATAGCGGGCCGCGATTTCACGACGCCGTGCGTTCCAGGCGTCCAGATGCGGGAGTTTCGCGAGCAGGAAGGCGGCCTGCATCTCGTCGAGGCGGGAATTCACGCCGCGATACTTGTTCACGTATTTCTTTTCGGAACCGTAGTTCCCCAGCATGCGCACCACGCGGGCGATTTCGGCGTCGTCGGTGATGACCATGCCCGCGTCGCCCAGCGCACCCAGGTTCTTTGTGGGGTAAAAGCTGTAGGCGGCAGCCGCGCCAAACGAACCCGCAAAGCGCGGGCGGTTACAGGCCTGCGGGTCGCCCGCAGCAGCGGAAAGCCGCGCCCCGTGCGCCTGTGCGCAGTCCTCAAAGAGCAAAAGCCCGCGTTCCTTGGCAAACTTGCAAATGGCGGGCATATCGGCAAGACGTCCGTACAGGTGCACCACGAGGATTCCGCGGGTGCGCGGCCCACAGGAGGCATCGAGCCGCGCGGGGTCCATGTTGAAACTCTTTTCGCAAGGCTCCACAAGCACCGGCACGAGCCCCGCAGCGCTCACCGCAAGCAACGTCGCAATATAGGTGTTCGAGGGCACCAGAATCTCGTCGCCCGCATTGAGCCGACCGAGTTCAATCTCGGCGCGGAGCATGAGCGTGAGCCCGTCGAGGCCGTTGCCTACGCCCACGGCGTACTTTACACCGCAATAGTCGGCAAACGCCTTCTCGAACTTTTCGCAAAAAGAACCGCGGATATACCAGCCCGACTCCACCACCTGCGCGGCGGCGGCCTTGAGCGCATCCATGTAGGGCGCGTTCAGCTGTTTTAAGTCGAGAAACGGAATCTTTTGCATTAGCAAACGCCCCCTTCCAGGCTGAATGTGTACTTGAGGTCGGCAAAGCAGCCCACGCTCTCCTTGAAGGCGCAAAGCCCCACGTTGGGCACGCCGTCTTCGCAAGAGGGGCCGATGTCCAAATAATGCACACCCTCTTTTTGGTAATGCTCGTAAAGGCGCAGCGCGAGCAAGTTCATGGGGCGCAGTTCCTCGAAACCGGGGGCGTCGCCCCAGTAAATGAGGTGCGCCACACGGGGCGAAACGCGGTAAACAATGGCAGCCGCGGCAGGTTCCAGTTTTGCCTCCGGGGCCCCAGCCAAGTACAGCGTAAAATACTCGATAGGCACAAGCGCCGAAGTCGCGCCAAAAGCTTGCTGCGACATTTTGAGCGGGTAGCCCTTGAACTCGCGGTTCTTGGCAATCACGCCGTAGCTTGCGGCAACGCCCTCGGGCGTCGTCTCGAGCCTGAACTCGCTTTGACATTTTTGCGCCTGCTTAAGGTTTCGCTTCGCCATGTTCCACAGGCGTTTTTCGTACGGGACCGGGTCCACAAAACTGAGGGCGTAATTCAAGTCGGCATGGTCCACCTTGAAGCCAGCTCGCAAAAGCGAAGATACGCACTTGGAGAGGAAAGTGGGCGCGTAAAAAACCGGGGCGAGCGTGATGTGCATGCTCTTGCCTTGCGACCTTGCCAAAGCGGGCAGGCTCGCAATGGCCCCGTCCATCTCGTCGATGGCGACCCCCTTGGCGCAGGCGAATCCGCCGAACGGCGCAGAGAAAGGCGACAGCCACTGTGCGGGAGTCTCCCCAAAAACAATGCCCAGCCTAAAGCCCTCTCGGTCGTAGGCAAAAAAGCGGACGGCGTCCACCTTTTTGGCGTTGAGCAGGTTGAAATCCGCCCCCAGGTAACAAGTAAGCGGGTTGGCGAAATGCTTCGCATAATCTTGTGCCGAAAGTTCGACCCAGGCCATGCTACCCCTCCTGCTTAAAGTGGAGGAACTCGGCGTAGTCGCGCCAGTAGTCGGCCTCGTCAAAATGCTCGGAAGTGAGCACCAGGCAAATGGAGCCCGAGGAGAAGTTCAGTTCTTCGGCCCACACTCCGGGCGGCACGTGGAGCCCGTAATACGGGCGGTCCAGGCGGTAGACCTTCTCGTTTTTGCCGTCGGAGACCTTCACGTCAAAAGCACCGCTCGCGGCGACCAGCATTTGGTGGCACGCCTTGTGGGCGTGCCCGCCGCGGTTCTCGCCGCCGGGAATGTCGTACAGGTAAAAGATACGCTTGACGTCGAAGGGCACGTCCTTGGAGTTCTCGAGGGAAGTCAGGCTACCCGAGCGCTCGCTGTGGCGCGGGAGCGTGATCAGCTCGCAATCGTCGATGGTGGCGGCGCGGAGTTTGGCCGGGTCCGGCTGGGCGGCGGAAGGCTCCGCTGGCTTAGAAGGCGCGGGCTGCGGCAAGGTCTTGTTCTGCGCCGCGAGCTTGCAAAACTCGTCCCTCTCCCAAATGTAGTCGTCCTCCTCGTAGGGAGTCGAAGAAACCACCAGCGCCAGCGAGTTCGTCGAAAAGTTGTCGAGCGTGCGGTAATGCATGGGTGGTAGATACAACCCGTAGTACGAACGGGAGAGCGAGTAGCGCGTGTCGCGCTTACCGTCGTGTATCAACGCATCAAAGCTCCCCGAGAGCGCGATAATCATCTCGTGCTGGCGCTTGAAGGCATGGCTCCCGCGGAGCTCGCCGCCCGGCACGTCGTAAATCCAGTAACAACGACGGATTTTGAACGGAACCTGGATCTCGGATTCCAGCACGCTCAGGTTGCCGCGTTCGTCCAGGAACTTGGGCAACTGTACAATTTGGGCTTTTTGTTCAAAATTCGGCATAATATGTGTGTAATATATAAATTATTTATGAGGCGAACCATTCTCCTCAAGATGACGTCGGGAGGGAAAAGGCGGACGCGGGGGGGACAGGATGGCGTTTTTTTACTATATTTTATGCATATGAGTGAATATTTGCATAAATCAAGCTACGGACCCGTTACCCCGAAGGACTTCAACAAGGACTACGGAGAATCCGGATTTATGCTCGAAAACGGCAAGACGCTGCCCGCGCTCACCATCCGCTACGAGACCTACGGCAAGCTGAACGCCACTGCCGACAACGCGGTGTGGATTTGCTCGCCCCTGACCGCCGACGCACACGCCGCCGGCTGGTACACCGAAAACGACAAGAAGGCCGGCTGGTGGGACGAGCTCATCGGCCCCGGCAAGGCCATCGATACCGACCGCTTTTTTGTGGTGTGCAGCAACATATTGGGCGGGTGCAAGGGCACCACGGGCCCGGCGACCATCAACCCGCGCACGGGGAGTCCCTACGGCAGCACCTTCCCCATCATCACCATCGGCGACATGGTGCATGCGCAAAAGGAACTTGCCGACGGCCTCGGCATCAAGGAATTCTACTGCGTGCTTGGCGGCTCCATGGGCGGCTTCCAGGCCATGAAGTGGGCCATCTACTACCCAGAGCAGGTTAAGCGCATCGTGATCATCGCGAGCAGCCCGCGCTTTAGTAGCCAGGCGCTCGGATTCGAGGTCGTGGCCCGCGACATCATCACGCAAGACCCGGACTTCAACAACGGCGACTACTACGACAAGGCGCAAAAGCCCGACGTGGGACTCGCGAACGCCCGCAAGCTCGCCCACATCACGTACCTCAGCGCCATAGGCATGGAACAAAAGTTCAAGCGTTCGCAGGAACAGGAGAACAAGAACCACGCCGTCACTTACAGCACGCCGTTCGACCTAGACCTTCCTATTGAAAGCTACCTGCGCTACCAGGGCAAAAAGTTCGTGGACCGCTTTGACGCGAACAGCTATTTGCACATCGCGCACGCCACCGACGCCTTTGACTTGGAAACCGAATATGGCAGCATCGAGAACGCGTTCAGCGGCATCAAGGCCGAGGTGCTGAACGTGAACCTCTCCACCGACTGGCTGTTCCCGCCGCACGAGAGCCGCCGCATTACGAGCGCCCTCTTGAACGACGGCAAGACCGTGACCAGCCTCGAACTCGACACGCAGTTCGGGCATGACGGATTCTTGATCGAGGTCGGCGAGCTCGGCAAGGCCGTTGGCCGCTTCCTCGATTCCAAGATCATCCCGCAGCAAGGGACGCAGGCGGTGCCCGTGTTCCACGAGCAGAGCGACTTCGACCTCATCGGCAGCCTGGTCGCCGACGGCAGCCACGTGCTGGACTTGGGTTGCGGCGGCGGCGAGCTGATGGAATACCTCAAGAGCAAAAAGGGCGTGACCGGCTTTGGCATTGAAAAGAACGTGCAAGGGATTTTGGACTGCCTGGAGAACGACGTCCCTGTGGTGCAGCGCGACCTCGACGAGCGCGGGCTCTCGGACTTGAAGGACGGCAGTTTTGACTACGCGATCATCAACCGCACCATCCAGGAAATCCGCGACCCAGTCGCGCTGTTGAGCCAACTTACCCGTATCGCCAAGCGCGTGATTGTGACGTTCCCGAATTTCGGGCACTGGTCAGCACGCGGGTCGCTTATGGTTCATGGCCGCATGCCGGTATCCAAGGAACTGCCCTACGAGTGGTATGACACGCCGAACATCCGCGTGCTCACGCTCAAGGACTTCCACACGCTCTGTGACAAGGAAGGATTCAAAATCGAGACCCTCAATTACCAGAACGACCACCGCATGAGCAAGCTGTTGACAGCCTTCGGCCTCAAGAATTTTGGCGCCGAGCACGTGATCGCGACCATCAGCAAAAAATAGTGCTTTCCTCTTTTGTAAGGTTAGGCGCCTTCGTACCCGTTGGGGTTGTTTTTTTGCCAGTTCCAGGAGTCGCGGCACATTTCCTCGATGCCGTACTGCGCCTTCCACCCGAGTTCTTTGAAGGCCTTGGCGGGGTTGCAGTAGCAGGTGGCAATGTCGCCTTCGCGGCGGGGCTTGATGCTGTAGGGCACCTTGACTCCGTTAACCTTCTCAAACGCGTTCACCACGTCGAGCACCGAGTAGCCGTGGCCCGTGCCCAGGTTGTAAATGGCGAGACCGCACTTGCGCTCGATTGCGTGCAACGCGCACACGTGACCCGCGGCAAGGTCGCACACATGGATGTAGTCGCGCACGCCGGTTCCGTCGGGAGTGTCGTAGTCGTTGCCGAATACGCCCAGCTCCTGGCGCCGGCCCACGGCCACCTGGGTAATATAGGGCATTAAGTTGTTCGGAATACCGTTGGGGTTCTCGCCAATGCGGCCGCTCTGGTGCGCGCCGATCGGGTTAAAGTAGCGCAGCAGCACCACGTTCCACTCCGGGTCGGCCTTTTGCACGTCGCTCAACACCTCCTCCAGCATGGACTTGGTCTTGCCGTAGGGGTTGGTGCAGGCGCCCTTGGGGCATTCCTCGGTAATGGGAATTATGGCCGGGTTGCCGTACACGGTGGCCGACGAAGAGAAAATGATGTTCTTGCAGCCGTTGTTGCGCATGGCGTTTACCAGCACAAATGTCGCGTTCATGTTGTTCTCGTAGTACTCTAGCGGTTTTTGCACCGACTCGCCCACCGCCTTGAGGCCCGCAAAGTGGATCACCGCGTCAATGCGGTACTGCTTGAAAATCTTGTCCATGGCGGCAGCGTCACGGACGTCTGCCTTGATGAAGGGCACTTCCTTGCCAATAATCTCGCCCACGCGCTCAAGCGACACCGGCGAAGAGTTGGAAAGGTTGTCGACGACCACCACCGAGTGGCCCGCCTTGTCGAGTTCAATGATGGTGTGGCTACCGATGTAGCCAGCGCCACCAGTCAAAAGGATCTGCATTTACTTGCTCCCGTAATATTTTTTACCGTAGTAGCCGTAACCGTAGCCGTAGTGGCCCGGCTCGTGCTCGCAATGGTTCATCACAAACGCGCCGGGTTTATCCGCAAAGCGCTTGAGCCCATTGATGGACTCCTTGATCTGTTCCATGGAGTGAATGCCGTAGTGCAGCACCATGAGGAGGAAGTCCACGTGCGGGTAGATGAGCTCGGAGTCGGTGACCAGGGAGAGTGGCGGTGTATCGACAATCACCATGTCGTATTCCTTCTTGGCCTCGTCGAGCAGCTTTTTAAAGTCGTCGTGGCGCAGCAGTTCACTGGGCGCCATCACCACGCTTCCGCGACCCAAAATAAACAGCCCCTTGCACGGGCAGTCCGCCACTACGTCGTGCCAGTCCACCTTGCCAGCCAGGACGTCGGTGAGGCCCGCGTACTTGGTGCTGCGGATCACGCCCTTGCGCATGTCGGCATCTATGAGCAACACGCGTTTGCCGTTCATGGCATACACCGCCGAAAGGTTCTTAGAAACAAATGACTTGCCCACGCCCGGCACCAGGCCGCACACCATCACCACGTTCTGCCCCTCGCCCAGCGAAAAGTCAAGGGCGGTCTGCAACCCACGGAAAGCCTCGCTCGCCAAATCGTTTGGCGCCGCCTCCACCAAAGAGGTCTTGTGCTTGGAGCGCGTGTGCTTGTGGTGGGATTCGGGGATCTTGGCGTAAACGCTCATGTCGGTCTCGCGCTCGATCTCGGTGGAGCCGCGCACGCCGTTCTTGAACATGCGGAGTACAAATACCAGGAGCACCCCGACCATGAAGCTGGCCGCGATGCTGCAAACAAAGATGTTGAACTTTTTAGGCTTGCTCTGGATGGGCTCGATTTGCGCCGCGTCCACAATGCGCACGTTGCCCACCTCGCCCGCACGCACCACGCGCAGCTGCTGGATGTTGTTGAGCATGGTGGTGTAAACCTGGTTGTTCACCTGCACTTCCTCTTGCAAGCGCATCACCTCTTGCTGCGTGAGCGGCATTTTCTCGGCGCTGCGCTTGAGCTTGGCAAGTTCACCGCGGAGCTTGTCCTGCTGCTTTTTGATGGTCTGCACCGAGGGGTGTTCCTCTTTGAACAGGCGCGTCGCCTTTTGGCGCTCCTGCTCCAAGGCGATAATCTGGCTCTGCAGGTTGACCTCTTTGTCCAGGTGGGCGCGGGTCTCGCCCGTCATGTCGACCGAGCCAATGCTGTGGCGGTAGTCGGCAAGCACCTTCTCGGCACTGTCGAGTTTTGCCTTGACCCCGGGCAACTGCTCTTCCAAAAATTCCAATGTCTTCTCGGCCTCGGCGCTGCGCATTTCCACGTTCTGGCGCACATAGGTGTTGAGCACCGTGTTCAAAATACCCGCCGCACGGTCGGCGTAGCGGTGCGAATAAGAGACTGCGATAATACCCGACTGCTTACCCTTTTCGGAAGCCTTAATGGACTTCGATAGCGCGCGGACCACGCTCAACGGGTTGCCCTGGCGGAGGGCGAATTCCTCACCCACCTTTGCACTCAAAAACTTTACCCTGATCACCAAAGTATCGCCCGCATAGAGCGCCTTGAGCACGTCGCCCACCTTGCCCTGCACCAGCACCGTATTTTGAGGGTTGACCACCTTGTAGGTATTGTCCCCTGTCGCGACAGCAGTCAATTCCTCGGCACGTGCCGCAGCGGGGATGTTGAGCTTGTCGACATCCATACGGCCTTCGCGGTGCAAAAGCCGGTTCAACTTGCTGGTGGGGGTCGCGCTAAAAGCCAGGTGCTCCTCGTCGACCACGTAACTCAGCACCATGCGGCTCTTGAGCAATTCAATTTCCGCATCGGCGGGGGTCGTCACGTCGAGCAGCGCACCCATGTCACCCATGGCCTGGCTCATCACGTTGCCCTTTTTGCTGCCGCGCACGTCAATCTGCAAAAGCGCGTCGCTCGTAAAGGCCGGGCGTATCCAAAAACCCACCACGGCACCAATAAAGGCGCCGAACAAGACAAACAACATAAGCCTGAACTTGTTCTTCCAGAGGATGGCAAGAGCCTCGAGGAGGGTGATGGTGTTGCCGGACTGCGGTTGAGCCACAGCCGCAACGCTAATCGTTTGTTGGGTATTTTGTTCCATGCGGGGAAATTTAGGAAATAAATTTGCGTATAAACAAAAAAAGGGCTTTGTTACTGGCCCTTTCACCCTATTTTCCTCCCTCGTCATTCCGGGCTTGACCCGGAATCTAATTATGCAACTATTGTTGACATCAAGGAATCACGGGCGTTCCCTGCCGTTTATTTCGCCAAGCATTTAAAGCTTCCGGCTTTTATTTTCACGGAAAAACATCAAATAGGATGTCCCGAGAGCATCGGCCAACTTCTTTGACATGAGCATAGAAATGGGCCTGGCCCCCCGCTCAAGCGAATTGTAGTTCTGCTTCGCGAGACCGACCTTTTGTGCCAACTGCGCCTGCGTAAGACCAGCATTCACGCGCATTATTTTCAACGCCTTGGCAGGATCAATCCTTTTTTTGGCCTTCTTGTACCAGTCCATCCCTTCCACCGGCTCAAGGACATCGTCGTCCTCGTCGATACGGACGGAATCGGGGAACAGTGCATCCAAAAAGGCAATGACAGGTTTCGGGATATTCTTGCCCGAGACCTTGAACGACACCGGTTCATCAGTGATCTGCATAGGGGGCGCTTCCACGACTGCCTGCATATGTAACCTCCACCGTTATACCTTTTTCCGTTTCAATCCAACATGCCACCCATTTGTGGGAAAGATGGCAATGATGAGTTGATGTTCCTGCCAATATTCCATAATTTGGCCAATTTGTTCTGACGGGGCCGTTCATCCGTATATCGTCAACAAGCAACGCAAGTTTTTCTTGCTGCGTTTTTGGCATTGCAGAAACAGCCCGAGAGACTCTTCTTGACATGAAAACACTGTACATAATAAATATATATTACTTTTTATTACTTGTCAACAACTGCATAAAAAAAAGGAACCGGACGCAATTTGCGACCAGTTTCCACCAATAGATTCAGGACAGCACTCAACTTCTTTCATCATCAACTCCTATGGCTTACAAGCGGCAAAAGCCAAAGACTACACATTTGTTCACTATCAAATATACACAAACGCGGGGCGGTTGTCAATAGCCGGGGCAAAAAAAAGTCAATTATGCAACTATAGTTGACATCGAAGGACATCGGGCGTTCCCTGCTGCGCAAAAACGGTCTCTCGCACAACTGGCTACAAAGAATCGTCGAAAAACTTTTTCTGAAACGCGTTCAAGTGTCTGCTGTCAGCCGCAGCAAGGACTACCTTATCCATCGTCGCCGAATCAAGATTCCCTATCAAGCTCACCTGGCCATTCTGAACCAGGGCTTTAAATTCACCAACGCTCTTGACAAAGAGAGCCGAACAATCAACAAAGGAGTCGTGCTCTAGAAAAGCAAAATCCGATGCCGCGATTTTCAGCTGCGTCTCCATACCCTTTTTCGGATAGGGGCGCGAATTTATCGTAACCAGGCCTACCTGACCAGACAGTTCATTTACGAACACAAGCATCTTCTGATGGTCGCAATTCACAATCGTGCCCGTCATGGAACGGACAACATCCCCTTGAACAAAATCGATTTCAGCCATTCTTTACGCTCAGGGCAGCCATAGTCTCGCGTTCGTTCTTCACGATTTCGCGAATTTCATCATCGGCATCAATTTCGTCAAGAATCTCGCTCATGCGGATTGAGGTGTTCTCGCCCTCTTTCCATGCAGAATTCCAGGCGGAGGAGTGTGACTTTTGCACAAGCCCGTCAAAACTTAGCTTTGCATTCTCGTCAAACGCCTTCTGCAACGTTTCGACATCCGATTCCGACAGGTAATCCATGTTGCACTTTTTCGAGATGTCGAAAAAGCCCTTGTCGTACTGCGTAAACACACGAAGTTCAGGCGAGCAGTTTCCCTTAATCATGTCGTAGAGGGCAGAAGGAACCGGGCCATAGTTCATGGCAATATAGGTATCCCCCGTCACGGAACGGCCATACTGCTTGAGATGCAGCAAATCCGCAAACCACAGAATCTTGAACAGCTTATGAATGCGCCGATCCTGTTCCGGAAGGCGTTCCGCAACCCAGAGAGCCGCGTTCAGCAGGACTTCTGTACCATATATGGGATTAATCATAAGCCATTACCCTTCTGGCCCAATATACATATTCTTTTAGACATCCGACAACATACAAGCTCATAAATGCCGCCTTTTTATTGATTCTACACATTTGTTCACTACAAAATATAAACAAACTCGGGGCGGTTGTCAATACCCGCGGCGAAGATTTATCATTTTGCAACTATAGTTGACACACATCTCATATTGTCTTCAGCAGTTGCAACAGGCTCTTTTCCGTGGACTTAGTTCTCCTCGTTCCAAACTCGACAAAATGGTTCTGCGCACAATAGAAGTCCAGGAGCTTCTTCTTGTTTTCGCACTCCAGAACGCAGAGAACGCCTCCCACCCTATGCTGGAGCAGCGAAATCTGTTCCATGGCGAGCGACAGCAACTCCCCTCCCGTAATCGAGTCGTTAAGCCCCGACTGGAAGTTCTTCCCGAGCTGGGCAATAAGGTACGCCGGAATATTGTATTCCCCGTCGTCCAGCGTACTCATCCGTGAAAGCTTCCTCTGGACCGTCCGGGACACATTCTGCGCCTTTACGGAAATAGTCTTTATCGCCAGCGAGAAATATCCCAGAAACGCGCCGTTCTTTTGGGAAAATACAAGATAGCTCACGGCCTGGTGCTTCTTAGCAAAATCGACAGCCGACTTTTTCAGGAACCCCTCGACGTCCTTGTTCAGAGGGCACTCGTAGAGACCGCAGAGACCCAACAAGACCTCTTCCATGGGAGCATCGCAAAGATACTCCATGATGTTTACGACAAAGTAGGATTTAGAAGCCATGTTTCTTTCTAAGGAGAGCAAGTTTTCTCAAACTGTAAACTCCGCTTAGAACATCGGCCTTGACTCGGCTGACGGAAACAGGGGCCTTCAGGGAGCGATCCACGGCCTTAACGAAGGATTCCAGCTGCCTGGTCCCGACCACGTTAAAGTTCTTCTTTATGCTCGATGTAGCCATGATTTACCTTCTAGCGAAATATACATTAATCCGAACAAAAGCACAAGCCCGTCTGCGACAGCCAAGACAGAAATCCCGCCCCTCGCACAATACCTACACATTTGTTCACTATCAAATATACACAAACGCGGGGCGGTTGTCAATAGCCGGGGCAAAAAAAGTCAATTATGCAACTATTGTTGACATCGAAGGACAACGGGCGTTCCCTGCTGCGCAGGGGCGGGCTCTCGCGGCACGGAACCGAGGCGTCACCCCACGGTTCCCCCGCCTAGAGGGCCGAGCGCAATTTACGGGCGGCCCTCCCGGCCCTACGGGCTTCGATCCCTAACGCGGACCATAGCCACTAAGCAGCAGAGCTGCAAGTGGCTGGAGGCCTAACGCGGACGCGGGAAATAAATTCCTAATAAGTTTCGGACAAACAAATTAGTTTCAACTTTAAGATTGAAACAACCACTGTAAGCTTTCCCAATTTCAGGGATGTTTACACCGCAACGAAATATTTTCTCAATTATTCAAAGCATCGAGCATCTTGTTGCTGCCCAAATATTCCCCAACAAAGAACGGTAATCCGCTCAATGTTGCCACCTGAAATTTATCAATAATAGACAGTTCCTGTTTACCCCAAATTATTCCTTGAGTAAATGATTCGACAGACGACGGTAAACTTTTGTCATCAAACAGGAGCCAATTTGCTTTTTTAAAATTCGCAGAACAAATTGCCTTTATATTTTCAATACCATCTACGGGAATCGTTGTGTCATTCCCATGGCAAATTCTATTCCGCATTTTTTTGAAGCCGTCATTTAGACAATCTGACAGAGCAACAAAACAACGATCAGACTTGAAGAGCAATTCTTCTTTATCACACAAATAAACCGATTCCACCATCGGATAACTGACAAAAATCTTTCCATTCTCCGTTTCATTGTCAAACCACGAAATCATCGCACTAATTTCGGAACAAGCCTTCTTTACATCCCGTCCATGAATATCCAAGTCAAAGAACAAATAGACATCGGAAAAATCATCCCTGGAAAAGCCTTCTAACTCCCTAGGGTTATGCGAGCGAACCACTTCAACGATATCGCCAAATTCATGTTCTTCCGCTTGAAGAGATTTTAATTCACTATACAATGTGTAGATGTTTGTCCCATAGACAGCAATGACTTGGCTACCATCTATCTGCATCTCTTTGGAGAATGCGTCAATGAACCTTTTTAAAAGCCTTTTGTCCGGGGACAAACCTTCCATCACAAACAGAATTTTATTTCGGCTACTCAATCAAAAGCCCCCGCACGGAACATCTTGGGAATATTGTGGGCTTCACGGAGTTCTTTACCCGTTTTAGACGACAACGGCCCGAGGACGATTGGTTTAAGCCCGGTGTCTTTCGGCATTTCAAAAGCACAATCAGGACGCAACAAATCATTGGTAAGAAGGTTACTGCAATGAGTTGTCAAAAGGACTTGAGTTAGCTTCGTTTTTTTCAGACGACGGATGATTTGCATCGACGCTTTCTCATGATAAAAGGCATCAAATTCATCAATGAAAACAAACGACGGAGCATCATTTGAAAGCAGATGGAAATACCAAAAATAGAACAGAGTCAATGACTTTGTACCTGTAGAAGCATTATCCCAAAACGGCAGAGGATGATTGTTAAAATCAAAAAACAACATCTGCCTATTTTGTACCAGTCTTGACATCAAACGGCACTTAACATCGCATTCGTTTAAGAAATTTTCAAGATCCGGCAAATGTCCTTGCTTGACAATTTCATCTTCAAGAAGAGCACTTCCTATGCTGTAACCCTGATAAGAGTTTTCACTTAGGCACCAAAACTGAAGCATATTATCCACAAAATGGAGCGTCTTTAGGAAAAGCTTATTGTTCTTGGATTCCGAAAGCATCGTATTTGCGCGAATATATCTTAGGACCGAAATCTTGCTGCTCAAGGCTTCGGTTCGCAAGGATTCAGTGCCATCCAAATTAGACGTAAAGGTTGTCGCATTCGGTAACCTCGATATCATATCCTGCCCATTAATAAACAACTGTTCGTAAACAAAATCTTCAAACGAGGTTTTCCAATAGCGATACACCACTACATCTTGATCAAAATGGAACTCATATTCAAATTCAACACAAGCACCTGGAGCCAACGCATTCTGGTAACTAAGGTAAAGATCATATCTTTTCTGTTTATCGGTCAAACCCAAAACAATATCAAAAATTGCACGCCCCAAGTTTGACTTTCCGATGCTATTGGGACCGTAAATCAAGCCGGTCTTGACAATATCATTCTTGACACAGTCTTTGGAAAAGCCATATTGCTTGGTTTGGGTCAAGTCCAAAGTGAATGATTCTTTAAAATTCTTGAAATTTTTTACGCTAAATTTCGCCAGCATTGGAGACCTCCTTATCAGGACTATATAAAATATAGCATTATCCGCACAAAAATAGCAACAATTCTGTATTTTTTTTACACTTTCTCCGTAATTTTATTATATTTATAATAGAAAAGGGCTCCGCCCGCTAAGGCGAAGCCCA
Organism: Fibrobacter sp. UWP2; assembly: GCF_900141705.1. Lineage (NCBI taxonomy): Bacteria > Pseudomonadati > Fibrobacterota > Fibrobacteria > Fibrobacterales > Fibrobacteraceae > Fibrobacter > Fibrobacter sp. UWP2. The sequence continues at coordinate 230 of NZ_FQYM01000032.1, read as the reverse complement.
ATTCAAAGGACCGAATGGTTCGGCTCCGTTTGAGTGATAGGAACCCAAATATAGCCGAAATCCTCCAACTTGTCCAGAGACAATCCATTCTAGTCTCTTTAACATCCCTTTTCGATCCACTAGACCTGCACTGCAGAATTTGTCCCTTTTTTAGTTGAAAATCCAGGTCTCCAACTGGTGTAAATCTAGGCTATTAGCGCTTCATTGTCAAGTAGTTTCATGCTCTTTTC
>NZ_FQYM01000031.1 GCF_900141705.1 Fibrobacter sp. UWP2 | reverse complement strand
CACTTCGGTATCGAGGACGCAGATGTTCACGTTTTCACCCGTGGCCATCACGTGGTCGAGACCACCGTAACCGATGTCGTATGCCCAACCGTCACCACCGAAGATCCACACGGACTTCTTCACGAGGTAGTCGGCGAATTCGTCGCGGAGGCTGACGGATGCATCGTCGGTAGCACCGGCGAGAGCGGCCTTAAGGGCGGCGACGTTTTCACGCTGGGCCTTGATGCCGGCTTCGTCATTCTGCTCCTGGGTCGTGAGCTTTTCCTTGAGTTCGGCAGGAACGTTCACGGCTTCGAGGAGGCTGAGAGCCTGCTTGGCATGCTTCGTGATAGCGAGACGCATGCCGAGACCGAATTCAGCGTTGTCTTCGAAGAGGGAGTTTGCCCAAGCGGGACCGCGGCCTTCCTTGTTCTTTGCCCACGGAGTGGTCGGGAGGTTACCGCCGTAAATGGAGGAGCAACCCGTAGCGTTCGCGACAACCATGCGGTCGCCGAACAACTGAGATACGAGGCGGACGTAAGCGGTTTCGCCGCAGCCTGCGCAAGAACCGGAGAATTCGAACAGCGGTTCGAGGAGCATGGCCTGCTTGACCAGGTTCTTGTTGACCTTGGTGCGGTCGAATTCCGGGAGATCGACGAAGAAGTCCCAGCACTTGCCTTCCTGAACCTTGATGGGTTCCTGCGGCACCATGTTGATGGCCTTCTTGGTTTCGTCGGTCTTGTCCTTACCGATACAGGCCTGCGTACAAACGCCGCAACCCGTACAGTCGTAGCTGGACACGGAAATAGCGAACACCGGCTTGTCGGAACCTTCGAGCTTGAAGCCCTTGGCCGGGGTGTACTTGAAGCCTTCCGGGGCGTTCTTCACTGCGGATTCGTCCACAACCTTCACGCGGATGGCTGCATGGGGGCAGACCATGGCGCACTTGCCGCACTGCACGCAAGCGTCCGGATTCCAGGACGGAATGTTGAGGGCGAGGTCGCGCTTTTCGTACTTGGTGGTAGCGGTCGGGAACACGCCGTCGCAAGGCATCTTGGAGACGGGGAGGAGTTCGCCGTTGCCCTTGATGATTTCTGCGGTGACTTCGTTCACGAACTTCGGAGCGTCGCCGTGGATCGGAGCGCGGAATTCCTTCGTGCTGGTGACAGCAGCCGGAACCTTGACTTCGAACAGGTTAGCAAGAGAAGCATCGATAGCGTCCCAGTTCTTCTGGACCACTTCCTGACCCTTCTTGGCGTAGGTCTTTTCGGCGTACTTCTTGATGTACTTGATGGCGGTTTCGGCATCGAGCACGTTACCGAGCTTGCTGAAGAAGCAGGTCTGCATCACGGTGTTGATGCGGCGGCCCATGCCGGTCTTCGCGGCAACGGCGTAGGCGTCGATCACATAAACCTTGAGGTGCTTCTTGATGATTTCTTCCTGCACCGGACGCGGGAAGGTATCCCACACGGTGTCGGCGGAGTGCGGGGTATTCACGAGGAAGGTTGCGCCATCCTTCGCGTACTTCAGCATGTTCACGGATTCCAGGTGCGGAGTGTGGTGGCATGCCACGAAGTCGGCTTCGTTTTCGCCAATGAGGTACGGGGCGTCGATGATGCTCTTACCAAAGCGGAGGTGAGAGGTGGTCATGGAGCCAGACTTCTTGGAGTCGTAAACGAAGTAGCCCTGTGCGTAGTTGTCGGTTTCGTTACCGATAATCTTGATGGAGTTCTTGTTGGCACCCACGGTACCGTCGGAACCCAGACCGAAGAACATAGCCTGGAAGAAGTCGCTTTCAAGCTTGAAGTTCGGGTCGATGGTGAGGCTGGTGTGGCAAACGTCGTCGTTGATACCGACGGTGAAGCGAGCCTTCGGGTCGGCCTTGGCGAGTTCGTCGTAAATGGCCTTGACCATGGCCGGGGTGAATTCCTTGGAAGAGAGACCGTAGCGGCCGCCGATCATCTTCGGCATGGCCATCTTGCCGGCCATCACGGCTTCGGAAATAGCGGTCAGGGCGTCCTGGAAGAGCGGTTCGCCAGCGGAACCCGGTTCCTTGCAGCGGTCGAGGACGGCAATCTTCTTGACGGTCTTCGGGAGGGCCGCAACCACGGCTTCCATCGGGAACGGACGGTACAGGCGGATGTTCACGAGACCGACCTTTTCGCCCTTGGAATTGAGGTACTTGACGGTGTCACCGATGGTGCAGGTCGAAGAACCCATAGAAATGATTACGCGGTCAGCGTCGGCGGCACCGACGTAGTCCACGATGTGGTACTGACGGCCAGTGTAGCTTGCGACCTTGTCCATGTACTTCTGGACAATTTCCGGAACCTTGGCGTAGAACGGGTTCACCGTTTCGCGGCCCTGGAAGTAAACGTCCGGGTTCTGGGCGGTACCGCGCATGGTCGGGCGGTCCGGAGTGAGGCAGCGTTCACGGCAAGCCTTCACGTACTTTTCGTCGATGACGTTACGGATAACGCCGTCTTCGAGAGCTTCGATCTTCATCACTTCGTGAGAGGTACGGAAACCGTCGAAGAAGTGCATAAACGGCACGCGGCTTTCGAGAGTGGAAGCGTGGGCCACGAGAGCGAGGTCCTGGCATTCCTGCACGCAGCTGGAGGCGAGCATGGCAAAGCCAGTCTGGCGGCAAGCCATCACGTCGGAGTGGTCACCGAAAATAGAAAGACCCTGCATGGCAAGTGCACGGGCAGTCACATGGAAGACCGTGGGGGTAAGTTCGCCCGCAATCTTGTACATGTTCGGGATCATCAACAGAAGACCCTGGGAAGCGGTGAAGGTCGTGGTCAAAGCACCGGCCTGCAGAGCTCCGTGAACGGTACCGGCAGCACCACCTTCGGACTGCATTTCAAACACGCGGGGAACCTGTCCCCAAATATTCTTCTTGCCTGCAGCACTCCAGTTGTCGGCGTGCTCAGCCATAGGACTAGACGGTGTAATCGGGTAAATAGCCGCAACTTCGCTAACAGCAAATGCTACGCTAGCGGTGGCCTCGTTACCATCACACGCAATCATCTTTTTTGCCATGTGTGTCTCCAATTTTTAGGTTTTTTCGAAAAAATCTGATTTAAGTGCACTTTCGGCCCATTTGGAGCCAAAAGCGAAAAATCCAAGATGAAAAATATAAAGATTAAAGGGAATTGAACAAGGATTTTTTGAAAAATTGCGTAAATCTAGGGGTATTTGTTTATTGTATATTTGAGCCATGCGGCTTTGGCTTACGACATCTCCTGATGATTTTGCCTCAGAATTCGACGACATCGAACAGATGTTCAGCCGCGGGCTTACGCGCCTGATACTCTCCAAACGGGGCAGGGGCGGTGCTCCCTGCGCGACAGAAAGCGATTACGAGCGGTGGCTCATGGCGCTCCCGATGGAATGCCGAGACCGCATTTGGGTGCGTGGAACACCAGATTTGGCGGAGCGCCTGGACGTGCGCGGGTGCGTTACCGAAGCGGGCTCTTTGCTGGGGGAGGTTCCCGAAAGCTGGAAGCGCGTGAACTGCGTTGCCCTTTGCCGCGACCTGGAACAGCTTGAAAAACTCCCGGAATGGGTGGCCGGGGCGCTCGTTGGGCCCGTTTTCCAGCCGCAATCCGTCTTTGAGCCTGTCAAGACGTTCGGCGCTACGGCGGTCCTCGAACATCTTGCCGCCTCCGGCACCGCGAACCTGCCGCCCGTCATCGCCTTCGGCGGCATCGACCACGAGAATCTCGACGAAATCAAGAAACTCCCGGTGCAAGGAGTCTCGATTCTGGGGGGCATCTGGAATTATGCCGACCCGGTGAATGCTTTTATCAAACTAAGTAGAGTTGTAAATAGTTACTAGTAACTAATAGCGACGAAGTCGCTACCGTTCCACAAACATCCCGTTGCGCGGCTTGTTTTTGAGGCGGTTTCCGAGCAAGTCGAAGTAAACCGGATTACGGTTCAAGCGCATATTAGCGCGGTTGTTGCGTAAATCCTTTGAAATGAAGGTTGTCGTCGTGTCTTCCTTGTACGGCTTGTCCGGATCGTCCACTACAATCTTGATTTTGGCTTGGCTCTTGCATCCGGTCTCGTTCGTGTAAACGACAGTGTAGTAACCGCTAAAGTCGCCATCCACGTTCTTGAGCGTGTTTTCGCGGGTGGTGGATTTGAATCCGTTCGGGCCTTCCCAGTTCCAGATCTTGCCGTCCCACGGGTGCGGGCCGAACTGCACTGTAGCGCCTTTCGCGACCTTCAGGTCAAGCGTTTCGTTCCATCCACCGTCATCTACCTTCACGTAGGGGACAATCTTCGTGCCGCTGCATGGACCAACAACCTTCTTCCCGTCGCACACGCCTATGGAATCGGGAATTTCAATCACCCGCGGTTCAAAGTCCGGGGTGGGGAAGGCCTTCATGAGTTTTGCAGTCTCTTCGGCGGTGACCGGGAGGATTGTCCCGTGGCGGGGCGTGAATGCGCCGCTCGTCTTGGTATCCTGCACGAACTTGAAGTTTTCGAGGTCGGGACTGCTCGTGAACTGGTAATGCCCGTTCATGTAGCAGTCGTACATGAGCACCCAGGAATTCTGGTTGATGAGCTTGAATACGCCCGCGCCTTCCACGGCTTCGGTCGTCTGTTGCAGGGCCTTGCTCGGCTTGCTCCACTGCGAACCGCTGTCGGCTCCACTCTTGGGCATGAGCGAACTTGCGGTCACCTTGCAGATGCCGCCGTCGCCTTCGTTCTTGTAGAAGGCGTGGTAGAACTTGTCGACCGGGTTGTAGACGATGTCCATGTCGATGGTTGATTTCCCGCGGTCAAAGAAGTGCTGCGGGTCGCCTTCCAAATCGGTAAAGTCCTTGTTCGAGTAGGCATAGAATACCTTGTCGTAGCTGATGGTGCCATCGTTGGTCAGCAGGGAGAAGTACACGAGCGGGCGGCCCTTGGTGCCGTCGCCGTTGTCGTAGGTGTCGTCCCAGAAGGTTTCGGGGGCCCAGACACGGGTCACGTTCGCGAAGTTCTTGCCCTTGTACTTGTCGGGGAAATGTACGGTGGCGTGTTTCCAGTTGATAAGGTCGCGGGACTTCATGAGCACCATGCCGCGGTTGCTAGCCCAGCCTTCGGCACTCTTCATGTCGGTATTCACCATGTAGAACCAGCCGTCGGGTGCGCGCAGCACGTGCGGGTCGCGGAGGCCTTTCTTGATGCTTACCGTGTCGGCGGCCACCACGCGTTTTCCGTTGTTCATGGCGGTAAAGCTGTAGCCGTCGTTACTCAGTGCGTAGTAGATATTCTCGTTGTCGTTAGCCGGGAAATACGCGAAAAGGTAGTTGGAGTAGGGTTCGTATCCGTGGATGGAAACCTTGATAGCTACGTCCTGCGTCTTTGCGCTCAGGCCGTCGTGGATAGTCGCCGTGAGGGTCACTTCCTTGTTTTCGCCCACAAACCTGCCGTTAACGCGGCCGTCGTGGGCAAGAAACAGTGTGTCGCTGCTTTTCCAGGTGATGGGGAAGGTTTCCCCGGCAAGCTTTATGGTGTCGAGGAGGCTGAGGTCGGTATACAGGTCGTTGGCCGAGTTGCCTAAGCTCCGGCTTACGCTGTCAACAGCGCGCCAGAAGGGGGTAACATCGACCTGTGCGAGGGAGGGGATGCTCGCTATAAGCACGCCGGCTGTAACCAGCGCATTCTTATTAAGATACTTTTTTCCAAGCATTGAAAAAACTCCAAAATCAATCCAATTAAGAAGTAATATATGTTTTTTTCGTTATTAACCCATTTTATTTGGCGAATATATCCACTATTTTTTGCCTTTTTGCTCCAATTTGGAATAAATCAAGGCGTTCTATTTTTTTTTTTGAACATATATTAGGGCTATGGAACAGTCTCGTGCCAAGATTTTAGTTGTCGACGACACCAAGACCAATATCGAGGTCCTTGAAGGTGTTTTGTCACCCTTGTATGATGTATTTGTGGCGATGAATGGCAAAAAAGCACTCCTTTTGGCTCAAAAGGTCAAACCGGACCTTATTTTGCTCGATGTGATGATGCCTGAGATGGATGGTTACGAAACTATCAAGCAAATCCACCAGATCGATGAAATCAAGGACATTCCCGTATTCTTTTTGACGGCCAAGTCTGACAACCAGAGCGAGCAGGTAGGTTTGGACCTGGGGGCGGTCGACTACATTGCAAAACCCTTTACACCTCAGTTGGTGATGCTCCGTGTCAAGAACCAGCTCGAGTACAAGCGCCAGCGCGACGAACTCAAGCACCAGCGCGACCATTTGAACGACATCGTGGCCGAGAGGACCGAGGACCTTCGCAGGACTATGAAGGTCCTGCTCACGAGCTTGGGCGCCCTCGCCGAATACCGCGACCCCGAAACGGGCGCGCACATTCGCCGTACCCAGTTTATTGTACAGAGGCTCGCGCAGCAGTTGCAGGGGCACCCGCATTTTTGCGAATACATCAAGTCCAAGGAGTACGTGGACTACTATGCGACTGCCGCCCCGCTGCACGACATTGGCAAGGTGGGCATCCAGGACGAAATCTTGCGCAAGCCGGGCCGCCTGAGCGACGAAGAACGCAAAATCATGATGCAGCATCCGCAAATGGGCTACGACGTTTTGCGCGATGCGACCAAGGAACTGCGCGACAACCCCATGGTCCGCATTGCCGCCGACATGGCGCTTGCGCACCATGAGCGTTGGGACGGATTGGGATACCCCAATGGGCTTCGCGGAAACCAGATTCCCGTGGGGGCGCGCCTCATGGCGGTCGCCGACGTTTACGACGCGCTTGTTTCGCGCAGGCCCTACAAGGAGCCGTACCCGCACGAGGTCGCCGTACAAGAAGTGGTTAACGGGAAGGATACGCAGTTCGACCCCGATGTGGTCGAGGCGTTTGTCTCGATTGCCGATGACCTTCCGCAAATTTACGAACAATTCAAGGACGAGCAAAGTTGACTTTTAACCCGGCGACAGCAAAACGCCGGCAACTGCGCTGGCGAATTTCCCTTGTCTATACGGTCCCCACCTTGGTGGCGACCGTGTTCCTGGTTTTGGTGTTCTTCTTTTACTTGCGTGAATCCTTAATCAACAACGCCTATAGCGGTACCGAGGTCGCCCTCAAAAAGTCGGTGGACGAGTGTGAGTCTTTCTTGTTGGAGAGGGAGGACACCTTCCAGAAATACGCAAAAAAAATACAATCCATGAACAAGCAAAACGCGAAGCTCAGCATGGTGAAGTACAAGCAGGCGCACGAGCTGGTCGATGTTTATTACGGCTATTCCGCCGAAAACGAGTTCTTTAGTGCCCGTGGCGAGGTGCTGGACCCGTCGCACCCGATTGTGGGCAACTACAGTTGGTACCTGGAAGCCTCCCGTAACAAGGGGCTTGCCATTACGGGACCGACTATCAAGAAGAGCCTCAAAAAACAGGTGGTGTCGATCTCGTACCCGATTTTTGCGAAGAACGGACAAATCAAGGGTGTGCTCGGCGAAGACATTGACCTCATGAAGGTGCGCCAGGCGATGGGTGAGGTGGCAAAGAGCGAGGGCGGCATCACCCTCCTTATCGAGAGCAGCTCCGACAATATTTTCACCTTCTACCCTTACGAAACCAGCTTGGGCAAAATGGATTTGGATAGCCTTACCGGCCTCCATTCCATGATTTACGACGACTACAGCGTGGACTCGTTGATGTACGGCAAGGTACTTCGCTTTGAAAAATCGAACAACCACCGCCAAAGCTTTGTGTTCATGGTGACGCCCATGAAAAAGTCGCCGTTCTATGCAGTACACATCATGCAGCAGAACAAGGTGGTTTCCAAGTTCAGGGACGACCTTTCCAAGATCATGCTCCTTGTGATTTTGGCGGTGGTGCTGTTGATGCTGGTATCGTCCATGATAGCGCATTTTCTGTACAAGTGGTTCATTGACAAGGACTTGAACGAGAGCGTGAGTTCCAGCACTTTGTTCGATACCATGCTGGGAAGCCCCATCTATACGTTGATACTGACCGACGAGAATTTCGACATTTTGCACGCAAGCGCGAACGTTTGCGATTTTATGAACGACGGGGAAGACATCAAAGGGAATATCCTTTGGAACTACATTCCCTCAGACCAGTTCAAAAAATTTGCGCACCGTATGGCGATGGGCGGCGACTTGCACCCCAGCGAACGCAAGACCAGGGTGATGGTCCGCAACAGCCACGGTGAAGAAGCGTGGTGGGGCATCTCTTTCCAGCTTTTGGTCGAGGACAACGGAAGCATCCGCTACCTCTTTACCATTAACGACGAGACGAGCGGCATTCAGAAGGATACCATCCTCGACACCATCATGCTCTCTGCCGATACGTCGCTCCTCATTATCTTTGATCGCTCGCTCCATATCAAGTACATGTCCAAGCAGCTTGCCGACATTTTCAACAAGGAATGGCGCGAAATCATAGGTTCCAGCCTGAACGACCTGACTTCTTGTGGGCTGCCCGAAAACGTGACCAAGGCGCTCTCCGAGACATTTGAAAAACGCGAGACCTGGAAGGAGAGCTTTATGCTCACGAATCAGGAGGAACACACCGAGGTGTGGTTCCGCGGCGATGCCGTGACCCTAAAGGTGCAGGATTCCGTGGTGGGTTACATGTTCTCGATGACCGATATTAGCGAGGTTGTGGCCGCACGCGAGATTGCCGAGAAGGCGACGCAGGCAAAGAGCGAGTTCCTCGCCAACATGAGTCACGAAATCCGTACGCCTATGAATGCCATTATCTGCATGGCGCACCTAGCCTTAGAAACAGACTTGAACGAACGCCAGCGCAGTTTTGTTGAGCGCATTGGACATGCAGCGAAGTCGTTGCTTGGCATTATCAACAACATTCTGGACTTTTCGAAGATCGAGGCCAAAAAGCAGGAACTCGAGGTCACGCAGTTCTCGCTGCAGGATACCATCAACGAGGTGGCGGCCCTTGCCGAAGTGCGCATTGCGGGTAAGAACATCGAGCTCATTGTGGACGTGGATCCCGACATCCCCGAACTTTTGATGGGTGACCCGCTAAGGCTCTCGCAAATCTTTACGAACTTGGTGAACAACGCGACAAAGTTCACCGAGAAGGGCGACATCACCCTGCGTGTAGAAATGGAGCAGTTGACCGAGAAGAACGTGCGCCTAGCCTTTAGCGTGAAGGATACCGGTATTGGCATGACTCCTGAACAGCTGGGAAGGCTCTTCAATGCGTTTACGCAGGCGGACGGTTCGACCACGCGCAAGTATGGCGGCACGGGCCTAGGCCTTGTGATTTCCAAGTCCCTTGTAGAACTGATGGGTGGCCAGATGCAGGTCGAAAGCACATCCGGTGAGGGCTCGCGATTCTTCTTTACCATCACGCTCCCCATTGCTCCGCAGGCGGGGCAACCCAAGTGGAAATCTGTCACCTCGTTTGCAGGGAAGAACGTGCTGCTTGTGGACGAGTGTGCCAATTTACGTACGGTTTTGCGCCACCAGTTGACCAAGCTCCAGTGCGTTGTAGAGGAGGCTTGCTCCGCCGCCGAAGCGTTCGACCTGATCCAGTCCCACGAGGAGGCGGGCGAGGCGCCGTTCGACGTGTTCATGGTCGATTACAAGATGGGGCTAGAGACGGGCTTTGACTTTGCCCGCGGCATTCCGCTCTCCATGCATTACGTGCCCAAGATCTTGATGCACCCGCTGCATTTTGAGGAACGCGAGATGAATGAGGCAAGGGACCTTGGCTATAACAGTTTTGTTGCCAAGCCGCTCCAGATTAGTTCCATTTTGAGCGGACTTCAAGAAGCCCTTGGCGAACCGCTGACTTACCAGAAGGCGGTTAAAAAGGAAAAACGAAAGATTTACTTTAAGCCGGCGAAGGTCCTTTTGGTGGAAGACAACCAAATGAACCAGGAACTTGCCGTGTCGCTCCTCGACAGTGTGGGCCTCACGACGATGGTCGCCAACAACGGTCAGGAGGCGCTCGACATGCTCGACGCCAACGCCTACAACTTGATTCTCATGGATTTGCAGATGCCGGTGATGGACGGTCTCACCGCCACCAAGACGATTCGCGAGCGCAAGGACCCCTATTTCAAAAAGGTGCCGATTATCGCAATGAGCGCCCGCGCCTTCCAAAAAGACAAAGAAGAGTGCTACGATGCGGGAATGAACGCCTATGTGGTCAAGCCCATTGACCCGACTCTCCTTTACGAGGAACTCGCGCATTACTTGCCCGTGGCCGCCGAAGGCCCCGAGATCCAGTCCCGTACAGTGGTCTCGGCAACGACAACGCCCGCGACAGAGGACGACACGGAATTTTTGGGACATTTCTCAAAGGTCCGCAATTTTGATGCGGCGAACGGACTGTACCATTCAAACAACAATAAGACTCTTTACCTCAAGATTTTGCAAGGTTTTGTGCGCGATTACGGTGGAAACGGCTTTGAACTCCGCAAGCTTGTGGAGACCATGAAGTTCGAGGAGGCGACGCGCATAACGCATACCATCAAGGGCTTGTGCGGGACCATTGGTTCGGCGCATGTGCAGTCGCTTGGAGCCGCTGTCGAGGCGACGCTCTCTCAAAAGAAGCAGAACTTCCCGGAATTCAACGAGTTTGAGTCGGCGCTTCACGACCTTGTCGAGGACCTTTCGATTTCGCTTTCCGATATGGTTTCTGAGCAGGCTTCTACAGGAACCAAGACTAAGGACCCGAAGGGCAAAGAAAAACTGCGTACCGCCATGAAGGAATTGCATGCGGCGGTGGATTCCTGCTCGGCTACGCAATGCAAGCGCATTTTGGAACCGTTCGACAATTTGGAGTTTGACGCATCTATCGAGGCGAAACTGCGCAAACTCAACGAACAGGTGGACGATTACGAGTTCACCGAGGCCGAGGTGACCATCCAAGAAATAGAAAAGGCGTTGGGATAGCTGCTAGAATACAAACGCGGCTATGAATGCCAGGGCTACGATAATCGCGGCGATAGCTGCCAGCAGGTTTGTTTTACCTTTTTTCCCAGTGCCGTCAACACCGAACTCGTTCTCCAACATTTCGTCGTAATCCGGCGTTTCGAGGTCGGTAAATTCTGCGCCTTCCTTCCAGCCGGTGTCGGCGTCGCTCCCGCAATGCGGGCAGAACGTGGCGTCATCTTTCAGTTCGGAATGGCAGTGAGGGCAGTACATTTTGATATGGTATTATTTCGTGAATTTGTAACGGCCTAGCAGATCGAAATAGCGGGCCTTGGGGGCAATTTTGACGGGCTTGCGGGTTTTGTGGATGGAGGAGGTTCCTTTCGTTTTTATAAAGAAAAATTCCCTGAAGTAGGTTCCGCTTTCAATGCTTACAGAATAACCTTTTTCATTGGGCTTGTATAACAGGGTGTATTTAATTTGGCCATCGGCATCGTATTCATAGCATTTGTTGTCATTATTTGGATCTGCTGCATAGACTTTTTGACTTGTTCTAACGGAATCCGTATTGTAATCGAAGTATCTTTTTTCTATCACGGAGTCTTGCGTCAAAATGTATTCAGTGAACCAATGAATTTTGTCTTCAACCTGTTCTACAGTAATATAGTTCGGTGTAATTTTTGTTGTCTTTATCCCGCCGTATTCACCATTGGAGTAAACTTTTTCCTGGTAACATAACGTATCTTTCGCTTGGCATTTAGAAACGATGTATTCGATACCTTTGTTTTTTAGTGCGGTCTCATTCGTGTCGTTGTAGAAAGGGGAAATACGAATTTCTTCGCCTTCTTCCTTGGTATCATACTGTGTTTCGGCAATTTTCCCATCTTTGTAGATGTATTTATGCGTCCACTCGTTTCCATTTTCGTTAAAGTAGGATGAATCAATGTGAAACTCGCTTTCCGGATTGAGGTAAGGATTTGCGAGCGCCGTAAACCAGACATCCGTGCATTTGTTTGCCAAGGATATGGTGTTCAATGTCAAAACGGCAATAGAAACAAGAAAAAAAGATTTGCGAATCACGAAAGACCTCCTTAATTTGCTTTAAATATAAAAAATCGCCAGGCGATTGCCTAGCGGTTTTTAAAAGCGAATCAACGAAGATTACAGCTTGCCCGTGAGCAACAAACGCCTCGTATTAACGAGGCGTGGTTGCGAGAGCGAGGGCCAGCACTGAACGTGGTGTCCAGATTCTAGCCCGAGCGGTCTCCCGTGAGCAACAAACGCCTCGTATTAACGAGGCGTGGTTGCGAGAGCGAGGGCCAGCCCTGTACTTGTTGTACAGATTCTAGCCCGAGCGGTCTCATTAGAGCTTGTTGTTGGAACCAAGAACGTCAACGATCTTGTGTTCGTACATCTTCTGCATGTTTTCACGAGCCGGCTTGAGGTACTGGCGCGGGTCGAAGTGTTCCGGATGTTCGTCGAAATACTTACGGATAGCGGCAGTCATAGCGAGACGGCTGTCAGAGTCGATGTTGATCTTGCAGACAGCGGACTTGGAAGCTTCGCGGAGCTGTTCTTCCGGAATACCGACGGCATCCGGGAGCTTGCCACCGTGGGCGTTGATGGTATCGACTTCGTCCTGCGGCACAGAAGAAGAACCGTGGAGAACGATCGGGAAGCCCGGGAGCTTCTTTTCGATGGCGTGGAGCACGTCGAATGCCAGGGGAGGCGGAACGAGCTTGCCAGTCTTCGGGTCGCGAGTGCACTGTTCCGGCTTGAACTTGTAAGCACCGTGGCTGGTACCGATGGAGATAGCGAGGGAGTCGCAGCCCGTACGGGTAGCGAAGTCGATCACTTCTTCCGGCTTGGTGTAGTGGGATTCTTCAGCCTGGACTTCGTCTTCCACACCGGCGAGCACGCCGAGTTCAGCTTCGACGGTCACGTCGTGCTGGTGAGCGTATTCAACAACTTTCTTGGTGAGGGCGATGTTGTCTTCGTACGGAAGAGCGGAACCGTCAATCATCACGGAAGAGAAACCGTTGTCGATGCAGTCCTTGCAGAGTTCGAAAGAGTCACCGTGGTCGAGGTGGAGCACGATCTGCGGATTGGCGCAGCCGAGTTCCTTGGCGTATTCAACAGCACCCTGGGCCATGTAGCGGAGGATGGTGCCGTTAGCGTAGTTACGGGCACCCTTAGAGACCTGCATGATCACCGGAGACTTCTGCTTCACAGCAGCCTGCACGATGGCCTGCATCTGTTCCATGGTGTTGAAGTTGAAAGCCGGGATGGCGTAGCCACCCTTAACAGCCTTTGCAAACATTTCCCTGGTGTTCACCAGGCCGAGTTCCTTGTAAGAAACTGCCATTTGATTTACCTCTTGAGTGATTGGCGACCTAGGCCGCCGGTTTAAAGTTACGGGGCTAAAAATAGCAAAATGGCGGGGGTTTGTCCACAAATTTCGTCGCCGTTCTGCGCATGTCTGTCCGATTTTACGGATTTTACTTGCGGGACTAGCGGCGGGAATATATATTAAAAAGAGGTGTCTGGTTTTAAGGAGTTTCCATGTTTTTTAAAAGAAGCGTTTTAGCGCTGTCTGCCATTGCCCTTGCGGCAGTTTTTTCGCATGCCGAGGTCACCTACACGCTCCACAAGTCCGCGAACCCTACTGCCGACGAGCAGGATGCCTACAAGCGCATTACGACCGTGATGGATTCGGCGGTCAAGCTCTACAACACCTACTCGAACCTCTCTAAGTTTATCAACGTCTATTACGCACCGGGCGTGCCCACAGCCGAGGCCAGCAGCAACGGAGATTTGCGCTTTGGCGAGAACCGCAGCTACATGGTAGTGCCCACGGCCATGCACGAGATGGGCCACACGATGGGTATCGGGACAACGTCGGAGTACGCGGCAACGTGCGTGGACGGGGTGTTCAGGGACGACAAGGTCCAGGCGAAACTACGTGAAATGGATGGCCCGAATGCGGAACTCCATTGCGACCGTCAGCATATCTGGCCGTATGGCCTGAACCAGGCGAGCGAGGCAAAGTCCGAGCAGGACCTGATAAACCACGTGATTCTCGTGGAGACTATTTACCAGCAGCTGTTCAAGGTGGCGTTCTTCAAGGAGGGGAGGATCAAGTCCCTCGGCGAAACAAAGAAATGCATGGGAATTACATCTAGCAATGCGCTCGAACTCATGGATTGTAGCGACACGGCGACCTTCGTGAAGATTTTCTCGGTGGGCGACAACCCCGTTACATACTACATTCAGCTTGGGAGCCGCGTCGTGGATATCCCGAACGAATCTACGGCGGCAGGCATTGTCGCCTCGACCTACGGCTATAACGGCGGGGCTCACCAGCGTTATACCTTCGACGATGCCGGAATCAATACGCCGAATGCCTTCTTGCTCAAGAACTACAAGAGCGGGCTCTACCTGCAGGCAGTAGGCACGCAGGTACAGCAGAACCGCAAGGTGGACCGCGACGAATCCTTCATCTGGAAACTCGAGGAGGCAGGCACGAAGCCCGATACATCTTCTGCGGGCGATACGAGCAAAACCGACACTTCGACCACTCGTATCACACGTGCTCTGGACCGTGAGCCTGCCTTGGATGCCCCGAAACGCACGTTCGACCTGAAGGGGAGGAGCGTCCGCGGACAAACGCTTGGCAGGAACCGCGAAACGTACACGGTCATATTCCAGAAATAGACCAAACAAAAAATCCCGACCGAACGGCCGGGATTTTTAAAAAGCTTTTAAGGATTATGCACCGAAGGCGGCATCGGCGTCGGCAGCGGTCTGTTCGCTGTTGACCGGGGCCTCGTCGACCGGAGTATTCACGGCATCGGCCGTAACGTCGTTATCGCCCTTTTCGATCATAGAGAGCTTGCCCTCTTTGAACTTGTACATGGCGATGGTGGTGGGCTTCTTGTTGAGCTGGATGTAACCCTGGCCGGCCTGGTTGTTGAGGAAACGAGCTTCGTGAGCCATCATCACGACGGCGCGGAAAACGGAGCCTTGGCATTCCTTGCTGGCATAGATATCGTCAAGATAAACTCTCTGATCGGACATCGGGGTACCTCCGAAAAAGTTTTAGAAGAGGGAGAGGGATTCGAACCCTCGTTACCGTAAGATAAACACGCTTTCCAAGCGTGCGCCTTCAACCACTCGGCCATCCCTCCTTAGGATGTGGAGCCAAATATAGATTGATTTTTTGCTCTTGTCAACCGATTTTGGGCATTTTTTGCATAAAAAAGCAAAAATTAATTCATAATTCCGAATTCCGAACTCCTAATTCCGGCCAAGTTCGTCCCACACGACCTGCATCAGCGGTTCAAGCGTCTTGGGGGAGAAGTCGAACTTGATGTTGGCGGCCTCGAACAGTTCCTTTACGGGGCGGCTGCTACCGAGACTTTCGGCCCGGAACAGGTCGTCGATGGCCTTTTTCGGGTCTTTTTTGAAGTTCGCCCACACCTGCAGGGCCCCGATCTGGGCGATTCCGTACTCGATGTAGTAGAACGGGCATTCGAAGATGTGGAGCTGCTTCTGCCAGAGGTTGTTGCGGACAGCTTCGAGGCCGCTGTAGTCGACGCCTGCGTCATAGCGGTCCATAATCTCTGCCCAAATGTCGCTGCGGTCGGTCGCCGTGTGGGTGGGGAAGTTGTACAGGCGGTGCTGGAAGCAGTCGATGCTTGCCACCCACGGGAACAGCCAAATCACGTCAGAAAGTTCACCCTCAAAACTGCGGGCGATCGCCTCCAGGTCGTCCCCGTAGAAGGGCTTGAGGTTCGACATGCCGATGAGTTCCATGCTCATGCTCGCCACCTCGGCGAACTCGGCGGGGACGTCGCGGTAGGCGAGAATCGGCTGGTCGGCGAGGGCGAACTGGTGGAACGAGTGGCCCGATTCGTGGAGCAACGTGTAGATGTCGCGGTCCGTGTTGGCCGAGTTCATGAAGATGAAGGGGAGGCGGGCCTCGTCAAAACCGATCTGGTAGCCGCCCGGGGCTTTGCCGAGCCTGGAATCAGGGTCAATGAGGTTCTGCGCCTGCATTTGGCGCGCCCATTTGCCGGCCTGCGGGTGGATGCTCTCGAAAATCTGGTCGCACTTTTCAATGAGTTCCGCGCCGCTCTGGTACGGTTTGAGCGGAGCCCGGCTGAGCGGGTCCACATCCAGGTCCCACGGACGGAGACGGGCGAGGCCCATCTTTTGGGCGCGGCGTTTGTACATCTCTTTTTGCAGCGGGAGCACCAGTTTTTCGATGCTCTCGTGGAACGCCTCGCAGTCGGCGGGCGTGTAGTCAAATCGGTGCTTGGCGAGGAAGATATAGTCGATAAAGTCCTTGCAGTGGGCGTTCTTCGCAATTTGATTGCGAATCTCGAACAGCTTGTCGTAGGCGTTGTCTAGGGCGTCCTTGTCTTGCAGGCGACGTTCCCACATGGCCCGCCAGGCGCGTTCGCGCAGGTCGCGGTCCGTCTTTTCCATGTAAGAGGCCATTTGCTGCATGGTCTTGGTCTCGCCTTCGAACTCGACGCTCATGCCGCCCGTAATCTTCTGGTACGCCTGAATTTCCTTGTTTTCTTCGGTCTCCAGCGGGATGTTGTCGGGAGAGAATAGGTCCAGCGAAACCTGCACACCTTTGAACCACTCGCCAAATTCCCCCTTGAGGCCGTCCTTGGAGGGGTGGGCCATGAGCTTTTTGTTCAGCTTGTCATCGTATTCGTTCATGACGGGCTGGATGTTCTCGACAAAGTCGTTGTAGGCCTTGGCAGCCTTTTCGTCTTGTGTGTTGCAGGTCATGGCCACGTAGCGGCGGCAGTTCACGTCGCTCAGAACCGAGTTGAGCTCGCTCCAGTCCATAATCCACTGGCGCAATTTGGCCGTGTCGACCGGGATGTCGCGCAGCAAGAGCTTGCGGTATAGTTCGCTGATCTGTTTTTCGTTGTCTGGATTCAAATCATTTGGTACAAAATAACGTTCCATTTTTTCCTCTTTAAAACTTTTGCGGGGGAGTTCTACAACCCGAACGCGTCTACCCAGTCGCTCACAATCCCGTTTAGCAGGCTTTCTCTCGCCTGCTCCTTGAGAGCCTTAATTTCTTCGGGCTTAATGTCGTGTACGATGTCGAATTCCAGCGGCACGGTTTCACCGTCGGCCTTGAGGGCGACTTCTAGAACGCCCTTGATGCGGTATTTTTTGACGTTTTCGAGCTCAAAAAGCCGTTTGTCGAGCGGGAACTGCGTCGTGAGCGTGAAAGGTGTTTCGCCGGGAGCCAGGATGCACGAATCCTTGAGCGTAAAAGGCAGTTCAATGAGCGAGTCCAGCGTGAGCGTCCCGGCGAACTTGCGAACCCACAGGGAGTCCTCGTCCTTGCTCGTAGCGACGAGAGTCGCGCTCAGGTTCGCCTTGCCGAGTTCCGACTCGATAATACCGCGTGCGAGATTCTGGACCATCGATACCACCTGCGGGTTCGGCAGCAGGCTCGACTTGATGGCCTCCTTGGCATTCTCGAACAGGTTCGGCTTGATCTCGACGGAATCAAGAACGAGTTCGCGGAATTCCACCTTGGTGTTCTTTAGGATACTGGCGGCATCGAGTTTGCGGACAGTCGCGCAACCGACACATAAAACCATCAAAAGGGCAAGGACGGTTGCCAGGACGGGCTTAGCCAAAGAAAACTTTTTAAAAAGAGACATATTGCGTAAATATATAAAAAAAGCCCTCGTCCTAGCCTACCCGCAATTGCCGATAATGCGGATTATGTAAACCAGCATATCGCAAAACTTTCAATTATTTGCTGATTTTCTCCAAAACAGCTTTGATTCGATTGATCAACTGCTCTGCGCCCTTCTCGTTCAAATGGTCGCTGTCCGAAGCCATTGAATCGTCGTAATCATGCTTGCCCATTTTGTTCTCGTCCATCAACACAAAATATTTTTCATCGTTGTCGAGTTTTTTTATGCGCTCAATGAAATTCTCGGCAGAATACCGGTTCATGCCATGACGGCCATAATATTTTGTAGAGGCGTAACGCGGGTTCATCGGGAAAATAACGCCGATTACGTAGATGTTGTGTTCCTTCGCCATTTTGAGAATATCCAGGAACCTCTCATAATTCTTTTGGGGCATGTCGCTTTTGAGTTCCCACATGCCGTTCAAAACTTCGGGTTTTCCCCAGCCGCTAGCATTCTCGACAGATATAAAGCCAAATCCGTTCAACTGCTCCGTGAGTTCCATGTTGGCGTCCACGTCGACAATAGAATTCTGTACCGCCTCGTAGAACCCGTCATAAAGGCCTTTTTGCCAAAAGTCGTGATTCGCGTCATAGGCGAACCCTGGGGCCGAACCAAAGTTGTCTTTGAAGGAGTTTCCTTCTTTTTGGTCCCAAAGGTCGAAATCGAGACTGACCAAAAGGTATTTTAAATTGGGAGCCTGAGTCAAAAGGTAATTCTTGAAAATGTAATGGCTCATAAAGATATCGCAAGGGACGGTTGCCATATTGAGCGCGTGATCGAGTTTGGAGGCGTAAAAACCGGCTTGCATACGGGAGTTCCCCAACCCCACGATTTCTACGGATTGGTGATCACGCCAAAAAATGCGCATTTTGTATACCAAATAATGAGTCGACTGGTCAATGCTGTAATAGGCTCCGGCGCTATCCAGGTTCAATTCATTATTCGAAGAGTCGCTTTCGTTCACCTTGACCCAAAGGTTCGGGTGCCACAGCTCCTCGCCTTCTGCTAGGTTCGTGATAGAACTATCGTGCAGGTTCACGATAGCCAATTTGCGGTGCGCGCCGTCGGCATCGGTTAACGATGCGACTGCCAATTTTTCGCTATTCCTGTTCTTGATGGAATTGATCCATTCGGTGTGGTCAAAACTGTAGCCCTTGGGCGAGGGAATTCCCTGTACCAGCACCCCCGTGCTGTCGGCCACCAAGAGCATTTGGTGCGTGCCGTAGTCTACCCCGGTAAATTTTTTCCCTGTGGAACCGCCAAAATCCAGGAAAAGGGTGCGTTTGGTCAGGTCCTTGGAGAGAGATGCGTTGCACGCCTGTTCCCCGTTGTACCAGACTGTGTCGCGATTCCCCATGCGGGTCCTCAGAAGACGCGCGCCCGTTACCGCGAGCTGTTTGTCCCTGCTCAAGCCGCCGTGGTAGGCGCCGTCAAACAATTTTTGTGGCGTGAGGAACCTTCCCTTGGAGAACAAGACTTCCCAGGTGGAACTCTTGGAGAAGTCGGATTCAATCTTGTTGTTGGCGGCAGAAGTCACGTATATAATGCTTGTGTCACCTTTGGCCCTCACACGCCAACGCGGGATGGCGGCGCTCTCTACGTCGAGTTTTACCAAATTTGTCCCCTGGGGGTTCAGGTCACGCACATACAGTGACGACTTCCCCGCTACGCCTTCCAGACCGGTGCAAAAGGCGACTTTTTTGCCGTCAGGAGAAATCTCCGGGTGGTAGGCGTCAATGGTGTCTGCAATTTCGATTATGCCCTGGTTCCCGACGCCGTAATCGATATAGGCGATGTTCCCGGTCGCGTCGTTCCTAAAGGCAAGCTTGGCTCGGTGTGAACCGACGATGGGGCTCACTATGGAAGTGGAGGCAAGTACGTTGATTTTTTTCTGTTGCGCGGAGCCGTTAGCATTCATCCACACGGGATCGGGAATGGAGCCGTAGCCAAGGCGGAACCCGATGTACCATGTCCTGGACGCCGAGGTTACCGTGTAGACGTCCCCACGGCTGTATGCGTTCATGGCGGCGGCTTCGTGCAAGAAACTCCCCCCCTTCACGATTCGTTTGCCGTGAGTCCCCCCGTCGGGGGCCCCGACAAAGTTGGCCAAGGTCGTATCGGGCAAGTTGGTATACCAGTCGTTTACCCACTCCATGGCGTTCCCCGCCATGTCGCAGGGCCTCCCCTCCCACTTTTGCGGAATGCTGCAGACCTTGTGCGCAGAGTTCTTGGAATTCCCCAGGTTCCAGGAGTTGGCGGGATTCCAGCTTTGAGAGGCCACCGAAACCCATTCCGCCTCGGTCGGCAGGCGGTACCCTGCCACATCAGGGTGAAAATCAAAGCCTTCCAGTAAAACACAGTGATTTTCGCCGTCGTACACGGCTGCGGTATAAGTATAGACCGTATCTGCCATGTGGGCCTTGCTGTAGGCGTTCGAGAACAATACCGCGTCAAAGAAGCTCACGTTTGTTACCGGGAGGCTGTCGTTTTTGCAGTCCACCTTTGTAAAGGTTTCCCCAGCAAGCGCATTGTATTCACCGCAGGTGACTTCGTGTTCCCCGATAAAAAAATCGTAAGTAAATGCGACGCTCGTTTTGGGACCCAGTGGAAAACGCGTCCCGTTAGAAAGAAACAGAATCATGTCGTTCAATGGGGATTCTGCGGCAAAGAATTCCTCCCCGTCCGTGTTCAGGGATTGGGAATTGGAGCAGGCGAAAAGGCTCATTCCCGTAATACATAGGAACAGCGTAGCCAAAAAATTCGCCTGTTTAACCGCCATGTCCCAAATATAAAAAAAGAAATACCCGGAGGTTTCGCCCCCGGGTATTGTGGATTGTAGTATGAGAATTAGAGATGGTTTTAATATCCAAACTGGTTCTTGATTCCCGTCCAGGTGCGGCGAAGCATCCAGGCGTCCGTGGCCGTAATAACGGTGCTCGCCCCGGCCCGCATCACCATGGGTGGCACAATGCCCCACTGGCCGTCGTAGCCCGATTTGGAACATGCATCGTAATTGGAGCACGGCAACGGGTCGTAGTTGCTATTGGGAATCTGGTATGTTTCGTAGAAGTCGTCCAGGCCAAAGCCGTGGCCCACCTCGTGGCCAGCAATGTGCGGGAACTTGGTGTCGAGGGTCGAATAGAACGAGCTGTAGCCCTCGCGCTGGCCCCAGTCACCGCCGGCACCGCCGTTAAAACCGTCCGTGACCCAAATGGACATGTCGAACCGGGTGCCCATGGTGCAGGAGCCATACTGGTCGTTCTTCTTTTCGTAATAATGCAGCGGCCTGGAGCAGTCCGTGGGGCACGTGGGCGCGTTCTCGATGGTATAGCCTGTATAGACCTTCTCGTCGCTACCGGCGTCGGGGAACTTGCTCGCATTGTCGGCGGCCCAGCCCACAATATGGACCTTCACTGTGTCGTAGGGCCAGCCCTCATAGCCTACCAGTTCCTTGACCCAGGCGTTGATCATGCGGTTGAGCATGGGCTCCACCTTTTGACGGTCTTTTTTGTTCAGGCTGTTGGCACTTTCCCAGCGGACACAGTAGTTGAGCTCTCCCTTGCCATCGATAATCTGGTGGAATATCAGGTTCCTGGAGCGCACGATATCGTCTAGCTTGCCGCTGGATTGGCGGTTTTGCCAGACCCAGTCCACAAACTTCCAGATGTTCTCGGGCTGGGTGTCGTACATAGTTTGGAGAGTGTAGCTGGATGTGGGAACCGTGGAACTGGATGTGGGTGCCACCGAGCTGGAGCTGGCCACGTTGCCGGTGATTTGAAGACGGATGGTGATGTAGACCATGTTGTTGCCGCTGCGCAAGGCCTGCCTGAGGGTGTAGGTCTTGCCCACCGTGAGCTTGCCCGGGAACTGCCCCACGTTGGTGGTCATGGCGCTCAGGTCCATTTCAGAAAAGACCATGGGATTCCCGCCGTTGTAAGAGGTCACGTTCCCGCTGGCGTCAAACCAGTGGCCGTTACCTTCGGCGGTGGGCACGGAATCCAGCGTGCCGTCGGCGTTAACCGCGTAATACCGGACATTCGAAAAGTCATTGGAGCCCAGGGCCTTGGCCATCTCGCTTGCCACCAGGTCCACCTGTACCGTGGAGTAGTTGGAGGCGTCAAAGTCCAGGCTGGCAACGTACTCGAAGTTTTTTTCATGGAGCGGTTCATCGCTCGAGGAGCCTGACAGGTCAATGGTCAGGCTCTGGACCGCGTCCTTAACGCCTTTTTTGGTCATGGACTGGGTGCCGCTCTTGGCGGTGATTTCCCAGGTGCGGAAGGCCTTGTACATGGTCCACTTGCTGGCGGCAGAATAACTGGCGCCGCTAACGGTTGCGGTAAGTTCTTCGGTATCGCCCTCGGAACTAGACAACAAAACCGTAGTGGCCCCGCCGGTGGAGCCCGAAACGACCTTGCGGCTGATGACGATGTCGTCCACCTTGTTCTCGTCGTCCCAGAAGGCCACGTTGCCGACAGCCTGTTTTTCGTAACTCACCTTAAGGGTGTCGGGCACGCTCAAGGCCTTGGCCAGGGGGCGGCGTCCGGAGAACGGCTCCGGCTCCCCGACACCAAAGCATACGGCGTACACGCCCATGGCCAAATTCCTAGTGTTCGCTCCTACCCTACGACCTTTCATGTCGAAGGCGGCTGTGGGCACCAATGCCTTGAGGGCAGCCTTGACCGGAGCGTGCGCCGTAGTTTCTGCAAAATCGAAGAAGCCCGTGGCGTCGGTGACAGAAGATTTTTGCGTAGAGACCTGCAAAATGGAGGCGCCAACCACAGGCGTGCCGTCAGGAAGCTTGACATAGCCACTGACGGCGGCAACCGAGAGGGTTGCTGAAACGGCTACAAGGGGGAGCATTTTTTTTATCATAACCAATCCCATACGGTTTACTGGGCTGTATTGCCCGTTATTTCAAAAATACCCACAAGAAACGCCTGCTGGCTCGCTCGATAATCTAAAAATGTGTAAGAAATGTGTTATGACGAAGAATTTACATTTAGATTTTTCTTTTTATTTAAATAATTCGTGTAAGAAAATTTTTCAATTTGACAAAATCGCGCCATTAAAACATTCCATCGGCCTGTTTCAAAATGATACATAAATATATTGGCACGATTTTCGCTCATGGAGGGCGAAATTAAACCTCAAATGTCTCAAATTCTAAGGAAAAACGTAAAATCATGGCTGATACAAACCAGAATCCGGAACAGGAACCGAGCGCCGAGGAACGCGCCCAATTCGAAGCCGACGTGCTCAAGGCCGCCGAGGAGGCTATGAAAGCCGAAGCTGAGGCGAACAAGGCCGGTGCATCTGACCAGGGTGTTGGCGATGCTCAAGAACAGCCTGCTGCAGACGCTTCTGCCGAACAGTCCACTGAAGCCGCCGCAGAAAAGCCTGCGGAACCCGCTGCCGATGCTTCGACGAACTCAGCAACCGAGACTGCCGCCCTCAAGGCCGCCCTTGCCGAGGCCAACGACCGCAACCTGCGCCTGATGGCTGAATTCGACAACTACCGCCGCCGTACCGCCAAGGAACAACTCGAACTCATCGAGACGGCGAACGGCAAACTCCTGGAGAAACTCTCCGAAGTGCAGGACAACTTCGAACGCGCCTTCGCGAGCGAAAACAAGGCCCAGGACCTGGAAGCCTTCGAGAAGGGCATGCAGATGATCTACAACCAGTTCGCAAAGATTTTGACCGACGCGGGCCTCGAACAAATCGACCCGACCGGCGCGGAATTCGACCCGAACTGCCACGAAGCATTGATGCAGCAGCCCAGCGAAACCGTGCCCGAAGGCCACGTGGTCACCGTGTTCCAGAAGGGCTACAAACTCAAGAACAAGATTCTCAAAACCGCGAAGGTCATCGTCTCCTCCGGGAAATGACACCCATTCGGCAAGCTCAGGGCAGGCTCCGTGTCATCCTGAGCGAAGCGCAGCGTAGTCGAAGGATCCCCCCCCTTTGAGAAATTAACAAAACAAATGAATTCCCTGCGTTATACCGCGGGGC
This sequence comes from Fibrobacter sp. UWP2, assembly GCF_900141705.1. Lineage (NCBI taxonomy): Bacteria > Pseudomonadati > Fibrobacterota > Fibrobacteria > Fibrobacterales > Fibrobacteraceae > Fibrobacter > Fibrobacter sp. UWP2. Next base: position 3,457 of record NZ_FQYM01000031.1, on the reverse strand, counting down.
TTTTCGCGATATATCTTTATCTCTGGTGTAAAACATGTTTGGAGATTAAGATGAAAAATATCTTATTCATTTCTTCCGTATTGGCTTTGGCTTGTACGGGTTTCGCTCAGAAAATTGTAATCACGACGAACTATACGGCGGACCCGGCGCCCTATGTCCATGGGGATACGGTTTACCTGTACACGACCCACGACGAGGACAATGCCGACGGGTTCATGATGTACGACTGGCTGTTGCACACTTCCACGGACATGGTCAACTGGACCAGCCACGGAGCCGTAGCGAGCCTGGGCGACATCAAGTGGTCCTCTAAAACCAACGGGGCTTGGGCGGAACAGGTCATCGAGCGCGACGGCAAGTGGTTCATGTACGTCCCCATTCACGGCAACGGCATTTCCGTCTTGGTGGCGGACAATCCTTATGGCCCCTTCAAGGAACCTTTGAACAAGGCGCTGGTCTGGCAGCGCGAGCACTGGAACGATATCGACCCTACCGTCTGGATTGACGACGACGGACAGGCCTACATGTACTGGGGCAACCCCGAATTGTACATGATCAAGTTGAACAAGGACATGATTAGTACTCAGGGTTCTATCGTCACCTACCCCAAGATCAAGGATTACCAGGAAGGCCCCTGGGTCTATAAGCACGGCAACAATTACTACATGACTTTCGCATCGACCTGCTGTGCCGAAGGTATCGGGTATGCCATGAGCGACAAGATTACGGGCCCCTGGACCTACAAGGGCGACATTATGCCGCATTCTTCGCGCAGTAACGGAAACCACCCGGGTATCATCGATTTCAAGGGGAAATCCTACGTTTTCGGCCTAAATTACGAACTTTGGCGTTACAAGTCCGAGAAGATGGGCCAGAAATTCCAACACAAGGAGCGCCGTTCTGTCGGCCTTTCCGAAATGAAGTACAACGCCGACGGCACTATTCAAAAGATTGACTTTTGGCCGGATAATGGCGTGGCCCAGCTGGAAGATTTCGACCCGTACAAGCGAGTGGAAGCGGAAACCATGTCCTGGGGCGAAGATGTGAGGGTCCGTAAGAGCGGTACCGCCGGCAATACGGTCATCACCAATCTTTCCGAAGGAAAATACACCAAGATTAGCGGCGTGGAATTCGGCGACGCGGGCGCGGAAAGTTTCTCGGCGTCGGTGCTGAGCGTCAAGAAGGCGTCGAGCATCACCGTCCGCCTAGATAAGGTGGATGGCGAAATCGTCGGCAAGGCGGAATTTAGCGCCGACGGCCTGGTGACGGTGCCGCTGACCGGTGCGGTCGGCAAGCACGACGTGTTCTTCGTGTTCGCGGGCGATTTCGAGGCGGACTACTGGGAATTCGAGGACAGCAAGACCTCCATTCCGCAGGGCCCGTTCTGCAAGGCGAAACTCAGCGACCCCGAGGCAAAATGCGACGCGCCGGTGGTGGGCGCGAAGGTCGAGGGCACGGCCAACTTCATCGACTTCGAGAACTACGACGTGGGCGGTGCGGGCAAGGCCTACTACGACATGGATACCAAGAACCAGGGCGGCGAATACCGCGAAGACCGCGTGGACATCGTGAAAAACGGCGACGGATTTGCCGTGGGCTACACGCAGAAGGGCGAATGGCTCGAATACACTGTGAACGTGCAGGCCGTCGGGAAGCTCCCCTTCGAGCTCAGCTATGCAAGCGGCATGGACAACACGGGCGTGCGCCTGTTCATGGACGACGAGCCGATTACCGACACGCTCGCGCTCGCGGGCACCGGGGATTTCGACTCCTACGGCACCTTCAAGGGAACGACCACCAAGGAACTCACCACGGGCGAGCACGTGCTCAAGGTGATGGTGACAAGCGACTACGTGAACCTCGACTGGATTGCCTTTGGCGAAAGCGAAGGCAGCGCTGAGGACATCCGCAACGGGACCACGGGCATCGTGCCGAAAATCGCCGCCGGAGCCGCGGGCATGGTAAATGCTTTCGCAAGGGCCGCAGGCAGCTACAGGGTGTTCGACCTGATGGGCTCCGAGCTCGGGAACATCCGCCTGAACGCCGGTGCAACGCTCACGGACCTCAAGGCCGGACTCAAGACCGCCGGCTTCGGGAGCGGCGTCTATGTCGTCCGCAACCCCGCCGGAAAGACCCTGAAACTGCAAGTCGGGGAATAAGTTCTCGCGCATCTTAAACCGTGCGCAGCCTCCCCCGCATTAAAAATCCTCCCCTGCGGAGGATTTTTTCATTTTTTGCTCTATTTGGCCGTTTTTATCAAATAACTTCGATAAAAGGTTAATGACGAAAAATTGTATTTAGGAGGCAAAGGCTCTTTGTTCAAGCCTTCTATAAAATCATCTATATACTTTTGAAATTTTTCCACAATAAACACATAGCGTTTCATCAGCTCCGTATGTTCCTTTGAATCGATATGCGCCGGCATCCCCACTTCATCTTCATTGAATATGATGACACTTTTGCTAAAATCTAGACCCGATGAAGTGCGCTTTGCGTTTTCACATTCAAATTTGTACGCATGCGTATGCTGGATATTCGATCTAAACGGAATCGCAAATTTTAGGGAACGATATTCCACAAGCAAGACTAAATACGGACGATTTTTCTTCGCAAGAATTTCTGTATTATCAGCATACCTTTCATAAAATATTGGTGACAGCAACATAACTTTTGGTGCATCTTCTTTTTTCATAATTATCCTTTTTTATCCAAATAAAAAAGAAGCCGTTTTTATATGGATATATAAAAACGACTTCATCTAATGAGCTTTCTTTTTTATCTCAGGTGGTCGCTCTACCACCCTGTCATCAATTTGAGTTTTCTTTTTTTCTCAGGTGGATACTCTGCCACCCTATCTACCCCAAATATACATTATTCATTAACAAAAAACAATACATTGTGAAAATTTTCCGCAAATCAAGCTAGATTGGACTCTTTATTCTGAAGGCTCTTGATGTATTCCGGGGCAAAATCAACGCCATTTGACCATGTGATTGTGTGCGCTTGCAATGTGAAATCCTTAAAGGTATTGATATCTGCAAGTTGCTGCACGATGGAAGATGCCCCAAAGTTAGTTGAAATTTCTGCAACCAAAAAGAAAAAGGTGGTCTCCAACTTGTAAATTTGGTTCAGCAAAAAAACACCAAGCAAGAGGATAACCACCATGATGAAAAGTACAAAAAGAACCCCAAAACTGTCAATCGTCCGCCGCGAAGAAATCGACATTTCGACCAGTATCGGGGTGGTTCTGGCCGACCTTGCCGAACAGGGGAAAAGCTGCCTTGACGCGCTGTCGAGGGAGATGGGCGCAAGGCTCGTGGAGGCGATACTCCTGGCCGAAAGGGAACAGCTCGGCGGTGCAGGAATTTGTCCCTTTTTTAGTTGAAAATCCAGGTCTCCAACTGGTGTAAATCTAGGCTATTAGCGCTTCATTGTCAAGTAGTTTCATGCTCTTTTC